>JANONL010000117.1:0-5291 GCA_031420815.1 Sphingomonadales bacterium
TGATCGCGATAAGGAGGCTGGCAAGTTTATCAAAGCTATCGACAGCGGCCTTGCGGCCGTTTCCGCCATTGACGAAGACCGCATCTTGCGCCGTTATATGGGCGTTGTTCGGGCGACATTGCGGACCAACGCTTTTGCTCCAGCAGCCGCCGAAGCGCTGGCATTTAAAATGGACAGCGCAAAGGTGCCCGGTCTTCCCGCCCCGCTCCCTTGGCGCGAAATTTTCGTTTACTCACCGCGCGTTGAAGGCATTCACTTGCGTGCCGGACCAATCGCACGCGGTGGCCTGCGGTGGTCTGACCGGCGCGATGATTTCCGCACCGAAGTGCTGGGCCTGATGAAGGCACAGCGTGTCAAGAACGCGGTGATCGTGCCGACGGGCGCAAAGGGGGGTTTTTACCCCAAGCGGCTACCCGATATGCGCATCGATCGTGATGCGTGGTTTGCGGAAGGGACCGAAAGCTACAAGATATTTATTCGCACTTTGCTCTCGGTCACCGACAATATCGTCGACGACAGAGTAGTCCATCCGGCGGGGGTCGTCATTCATGACGGCGAAGATCCCTATTTCGTGGTTGCTGCCGACAAAGGCACTGCGACCTTTTCCGACACCGCCAACGCCATCGCGCTGGCGCACAACTTTTGGCTCGGTGACGCTTTCGCATCGGGCGGATCGGTGGGTTATGACCACAAGGCGATGGGTATCACCGCCAAAGGCGGCTGGCTTTCGGTTCAGCGGCACTTTGCCGAAATGGGCATCGATTTGCAGAAAGAACCTGTCACCGTTGCGGGCGTCGGCGATATGTCGGGCGACGTTTTCGGTAACGGTATGCTGCTGTCGAAATCGCTCAAGCTGGTCGCAGCGTTCGATCATAGGCATATCTTTTTCGACCCCGATCCCGATCCGGCAATAAGCTGGAAAGAACGGCAGCGAATGTTTAATCTGCCACGGTCAAGCTGGCTAGACTATAACCCCAAGCTGATTTCCAAAGGCGGCGGGGTATTCGCGCGTAGCGAAAAGAGCATCAAAACGACGACTGAAATCCGTGCCCTATTGGGCATCGATGCCAAGGAAATCGAACCTGCTGCATTGATGACTGCAATATTGAAAGCGCCGGTCCAACTCATGTGGTTCGGCGGCATCGGTACCTATATCAAGGACGCGTCCGAGAACCATATCGAGGTCGGCGATCCGGCCAATGATGCAATCCGCGTTAACGGGTCACAGGTGCGTGCGCAGGTTATCGGGGAAGGCGCGAATTTGGGCGTCACGCAGGCAGGGCGTATTGGCTATGCGCTAAAGGGCGGACGGATCAACACCGACTTCATCGACAACTCGGCTGGCGTCGATTGTTCGGATAACGAGGTCAATATCAAGATTGCGCTCAACGCCGATATGCGTGCCGGAAAGCTGAAAGAGCCTGCGCGCAACGCGTTGCTCGCCAGCATGACCGATGATGTGTCGGTGTTGGTACTTGAAGACAACCGGTTGCAAACGCTGGCGCTGTCGATTGCCGAGGCTGGCGGGGCAGGCGATTTGCCCGCCTATGTGCGCCTCATCGAAACCTTCGAAAGTTCCGGCCGTCTTGACCGCGTGGTCGAGGGCATTGCGGGCAACGAGGAATTGTTCCGCCGTGCTAGCGAAGGCAAGGGTTTGACCCGCCCCGAACTCGCTGTGCTGCTTTCTACCGCGAAGCTTGCGGCACAGGACGGCGTCGAAGAGGCGCCGCTTGCGCTCGACGTGTCGATGGAAAGCGAACTGCTGGCGGCGTTCCCCGAGGCGATGGTCAGGAAGCACAAGGCGGCGATCCTTGGTCACCGGTTGCGCAAGGAAATTATCGCCACCAAGCTGGTCAACCGGATGGTAAACCGGCTCGGTCTGCTTCACCCGTTCGAACTGGCAGAGGAGGAAGGATGCAGTCTGTCCGACGTCGCTGCGGCCTTTGCGATTGCCGAGCGGATCTATGATCTGCCGTCGCTGTGGGCGACTATCGATACCGCCGAAATGGCGGAATCCACGCGGCTAATGCTGTTCAACCAGGCAGCCGTGGAGACCCGCGCGCAAATGGCCGACATCATCCGCAACGCACATGTGGGCAGGGATGTGGGCGCGGCGACCGCGCTCTATGCACCCGTAGTCGACAAGCTTTCAAAGGCGCTGGACAGTCTACTGCCCGACGATATCCGTCACCAGACCGAAAGCTTTGGTGTCCGGTTGGTAGAGGGCGGCGCACCGCGTAAAATTGCCGACCGCTTGGTGCGGATGGCGCAACTCGATGGCGCAATAGGGCTGGCCGCTTTGTCATCGGAGCAAAAGGGCGATGTTACCGCCCTGACCCAAGCCTTTACCGCGCTCGGCAACGCTCTGGGTATCGGCTGGGCGCAGGGAACCGCAATGCAGATGGACCCGCAAGACCCGTGGGAGCGCTTGTTGGTTGCGGGGCTCGCGAGGGACTTCCAAGCGATGCGCCTCGACTTCTTGCGCCGCCGCGATGCCAAAAAGCCCGTCGAGGACGCGCAAAGATGGCTTGCTGCCAATGCTGCCCGTGCGCGCGCATTCAAGGCGATGGTCGATCGCGCACGGATGGCGGGCATGCCGACGCCAGCGATGCTCGCGCAAATTGCGGGGCAGGCAAGAGTGCTGCTCGGGCGTTGAGTTTCAGCTTTTTGACGCCAGCGACCCGGAAACCGAACCCTTGGTTGACGGGTTGGACGCATTTTGCTTTTTCGGCTTCTCGGCTTTGGGCTTGCGCGTTTCTTTGTTCGTTTTCTTCTGGCTCTTTGCCATGTCCATGCTCCTGCATTGTTCTTGGAGCCTGATCGCGCGCTCCAACTCGCGCTTCGGTAGTTGGGTCTGGCCACCAACCCACGGTATATGGTGTTCAGCCCGGGTTTTGTAAGTGATGGGCTGATCGAGGAAGGTTACTCAGCCGCTTCGGCCTCCCGCCGCACGTACATGCTGTTGATCGGTGTCGACATCACTCGCTGCACCATCGGCTCGAAAAAGGATAATGGCGCGGTGTCATAATTCGGGTCGAACGCGGCCTGATCATATTTCTCGCAGAATTCGGCGCACGCCTCAAAATGTTGGTGGCCCCGGTAATGCTCGCGCATGTCACGGTCCATTCCGAGGTGGTGAAAATAATAATAACCCTGGAAAATGCCATGTTGCTCGCAAATCCAGCGATATTCCTCCGGCACAAACGGCTTGATTATCGCGGCACCCACATCGGGATGGTTGAAGGTACCCAACGTGTCACCGATGTCATGGATCAGCGCCATCACTACATAGCGGTCATCACGCCCGTCGCGGTGCGCACGGGTTGCGGTTTGCAGACAATGGGTTAGCCGGTCGACCGGAAAACCGCCATAATCGCCATCGAGCAAGCGAAGATGGTCGAGAACGCGGCTGCCCACAGTGGTTGCAAAACTCATGAAGTGGCCTGAAATGATCGCCCAATCGTCTTGCGTGCCCTCGGTCATCGCGGTGAATTTGGCTTGATCGTGGCTTTGGTCGTTCATAGCAATTTCCTCTCGGCGCTATCGTATCATTGTTGCATCATGAAACAAGGGCTTCATGCATGGGTAAAATGCCGCTAGACCCCCCCCTATGGCCGTACTTGAGCTGAGCGATCAGCCTTTCTTTTCAAACAAGAACCGCGCGTTCTGGAACTTGCAATCGGCTGGATGGGCAGGCGCATTGTTGTTGCGCGGCGCATCGGTGTTAGCCAATGGTCAGCCGATCAGCTTTTTCGTGCCGGTCCTTATTTCGGCGGTTACCGGCTATTCCATCAGCCTGATCCTGTCGGTCATTTACCGCTATGTCATTGAGAAACGTCCCATCATAACGTGGAGCGCAACGGTGCTTGCGGTTTTGGTTGGGTCGGCAGTTTACGCCTATATCGATGCGTGGGTGTTACAAACAATCCGGCAGAGCGCCGAAGAAACCGCATTCACTTCGCTGCTGATCGGTGCGCTCTATATCGACACGAT
The DNA here is from genome assembly GCA_031420815.1 of Sphingomonadales bacterium. Taxonomy (GTDB): domain Bacteria; phylum Pseudomonadota; class Alphaproteobacteria; order Sphingomonadales; family Sphingomonadaceae; genus Sphingorhabdus_B. Next base: position 3,994 of record JANONL010000117.1, read on the forward strand.
ATTGCTGGGCGCATGGTCGGCACTTTATTTCGCCATCAATTATTTCGTCCGGGCCGAGGAGCAAGCAGACCAGATGCTCAGGCTTGAGGCGCAGGCGACCAGCGCGCAGTTAACAATGTTGCGCTATCAACTCAATCCGCACTTCCTCTTCAACACACTCAACAGCATCTCGACCTTGGTACTGCTCAAACAAACCGAGCAAGCTAACGCCATGCTATCGCGACTGTCGTCCTTTCTGCGCTACACGTTGATTAACGAGGCGGCGGCAAAGGTTTCGCTCACCCAAGAGGTTGAAACGTTGAAGCTCTATCTCGATATTGAAAAAATGCGGTTTGAAGAGCGGTTGCGCACCAATTTCGATATCGACCCTGCGGCCGCCAACGCGCTAGTGCCTTCGCTCCTCCTGCAACCACTCGTCGAAAACGCAATCAAATATGCGGTAACGCCGAAGGAAGAGGGTGCCGATATCTCGATTACTGCTCAACTGGTCGGTCAAAAGCTGCGGATCACCGTGTCGGACACCGGCCCGGGGTTGCAGCCGGGGCAGCAAGACCACAGCCTTTCAACAGGCGTGGGCATGGCAAACACGCGTGAAAGGTTGTCACAAGCTTATGGCGATGACCAACGGTTTGAACATTATGTAAAGGCAAGCGGCGGATTTGAGGTTTTGTTAGAATTGCCCTATCAGACCAAAATAATAAGCGCCGGACACGATCAAGCGGGGGCAACAACGCAAGGATTGATAACCGCATGACGATTCGCACTATCCTCGTCGATGACGAGAAACTGGCCATTCAGGGCCTCGAATTACGCCTCCAGGCATTTGATGACATCGAAATAGTCGCCACCTGCCACAACGGGCGGGAGGCGATCCGCAAGATAAAGACATTGAAACCCGATCTGGTGTTTCTGGATATCCAGATGCCGGGGTTCGACGGATTTTCCGTGGTGCAAGGTGTGATGGATATCGATCCGCCGCTGTTTGTATTTGTAACCGCATATTCCGAACACGCCATTCGCGCGTTTGAAGCGCAGGCCATCGACTATCTGATGAAGCCGGTCGAGCCCGACCGTTTGGCCGACACGATGGACCGTGTGCGTTCGCGTTTGGCGGATCGGCGGCAGTCGGACGAACTGGAACGGCTACGCAACGTCATCAACGAAGTCGCGCCCAATACCGAAATGCCGATGGTTGGGGCCGACGACGAAATGGCGAGCACACGTTTCGAAAAGCTTATCAACGTCAAGGATCGCGGCCAAATTTTCCGTGTCGATGTCGAAAGCATCGAGCGAATCGA
>JANONL010000118.1:0-3531 GCA_031420815.1 Sphingomonadales bacterium
TAAAACATATAGCCGCGCACGATGCGTAACCGGTCGGTGCCCATCGCATATCCCCAGTGCCTGTATTTCCGCGCGGGCACGACGAAGGAGATAAAGACATAAACCACCAGTGCCGGGACGATGAACGACCCTGACGGCAACAATTGTGCGGCTTCCAACACGCCCGCGCCGATCAGGAACGGCAACAGCCCGAGCGCGGTCGCTATACGCGAGGTCGTTACATAGGCGGGGTTAAGCGGTGTGAGTTCGGTTGCTGCTTCATCGGTCATGCGTCGGATATGCGCAGACTGTGTTGCATATGCAAGACGGTTTTACCCTACCCTTATCCTCCCTATCTTGAAAAGAGGGGGAGGATTAAGTTCACCGTGCCAGCGCTTCCTCAGCCTCGCCAACGAGCTTTGCAATTATATCCACCACCGACCGTTCGACATGCACCATGCCGACCGACTGGCCGGCCATTACCGAGCCATATTCGACATCGCCGTCGATCACCGCACGGCGGAGCGCCCCGGCCCAGTATTTCTCGATTTCGAGCTGTGCTTGTTGCATATCGATTTCGCCCGCGTCGAGCTTGGCGGCGACCTCGACCTGTTTGCGGGTGAATTCCTCGGTGCCTTTATTCTTGAGCGCGCGCACCGGAATGACGGGCAGGCGCGGGTCGATTTGCACGCTTGCCACCGCATCGCGGGCATTAGCGCGCAGGAATGCTGCTTTGAAATTGGGATGCGCGATGCTTTCGTGCGCACAGACAAAGCGCGTGCCGAGTTGGACACCGGCGGCACCCATTTCAAGATAGCTCGCCATCAACCCGCCGCGCGCGATGCCGCCTGCGACGAATATCGGCAATTGTTCGCCCAGCTCAGGCAGGATTTCCTGCGCCAACACCGACGTCGCCACCGGCCCGATATGCCCGCCTGCTTCGCTACCCTCGATAATCAGCGCATCGACACCCGAGCGGAAGAATTTCTTGGCGAGCGTTAGCGCGGGGGCGAAGCAAATAACCTTCGCACCAAATGCCTTGATCGCCTCGATACTGCCCTTAGGCGGCAAGCCACCTGCGAGGACAACATGGCTGACATTGTACTTCGCGCACACCGCGATCAAATCCATGATCTGCGGGTGCATCGTGATCAGGTTCACGCCGAAATGCTTGCTCGTCAGCTTCTTGGTCGCAGCAATCTCAGCATCGAGCAACTCAGGCGTCATCGCCCCGCAGGCAATCACGCCGAAGCCACCCGCATTGGATATCGCCGAAACAAGATTGCGCTCAGACACCCAAGACATTGCCCCGCACATGATCGCGACTTCGCAGCCAAGGAAGTCTGTGCCGCGTTGCATCAGGTATGCGAGTTTTGTCATGAGCGGGCAGTAGCCGTTGGCAAACAAAACAGGCAAGCAAAATAACAGGTTGACTCTTAATGCTATATATATAGATTTATTAAATGACCCAGCGAAACCGCGCGCTTTCCTGCCAAACAATCGCCGTTTTGGACGCCATATCTAACTCTGGACAAGAATGGAATTATGGGCTGGAAATAAGTAAAACAACCGGTCTGAAATCTGGCAGCCTTTACCCTATATTGATGCGCCTCGACGAGCGCGGCCTGCTCGAAAGCTACTGGCTTAAGCCGGAGCGACAAGGTCGACCCCCGCGCCACGGCTATCGGATCACCATATCGGGCTCGGCGGCGCTGGCAGAGGCTCGCTCGAGACAATCAGGATTAAGTTTGAGGGAGGGGCTCGCATGAAGTGGTTTGCATCTTGGATCATAAACCATATTGCGAGAGACGACTGCTCCGAATGGGCGTTAGCGATGCGACGCGAGTTTGAAGAGTTGGAAAGCGGATATTTGGGCTGGGTGCTTGGCTGCATAGGCGCACTTTGCGTTAAGGATTTGCGCGACAATGCAGCATACCTGATCGCGATCATTTTAAGCGCATATTTTATGGTCGTTCATTATCCGATTTTGGTCGGCCAATTGATGTTCTACGATGAAAAGCTCTACCTTGATTACTTTTTCATGTTCGATCATTTTGGGCAAATACCGCTGGCACTAGCGTTAGGATTTTGGCGTCCCACACGTGCCTTCACTATTATGCTGCTTGGCGGTTTTCTTGGCTATACGGTCGGTGGCATCTTGTTCGTAATGCACAGCTTTGACGGCAGCCTTTGGGAGTGGTTGGGCGGCGGCGTCAGTTACCAAGTGATAGGACGCGGCGGAGAGAATGCCGCACTTGCAACCGGCATAGATTTGGTAGTTTGGTATTTGGCGGCTCTAGCAGGCGGGAGGCTGCGGCTTAGACAAACTGACGCCTCAATTGAAACAATCTAATCCGCATCCAACCCATAAGCGGTGTGCAACACCCGCACCGCGAGTTCGGTTTCGTCCTCATCTATCAGCACGCTTACCTTAATCTCCGACGTGGAAATCGCCTGAATGTTGATCTTGCGATCCGCAAGCGCGGTGAACATCGTTGACGCCACACCGGCATGGCTTTTCATACCGACGCCGACCACGGAAATCTTGGCAACTTTGGTATCGGCGATTACGCGGTTGAAACCAATCGCATCGCGCTGATTTTCCAAAATGTCGGTGCAGCGCGCGAGGTCCGCTTGTGGGACGGTGAAAGTTACGTCGGTTTCGCCTTTATCGCGACCAACATTCTGGATGATCATATCGACGTTTATGTTGGCATCGGCCAGCGGTACGAAGATATGGCTAACTGCACCGGGCCTATCGGGCACGCGGGTCAGGGTTATTTTCGCCTCATTCTTGTCATGGGCGATGCCGGTAATCAGTTGGCGTTCCACTTCGCTTCCTTCTTCCTGAATTTTGGCCAATTCTTCGTCGCTGACTATCATCGTACCGGGGATGCTGTTGGCATCGGGTGCGCCTTCGTCGGTGAACGACGAGAGCACTTGGACGCGGACTTTTTCCTTCATGGCGAGACCGACCGAGCGGGTTTGCAATACCTTGGCTCCAACGCTCGCCAGTTCGAGCATTTCTTCGTAGGTGATGGCCTTCAGCTTGCGCGCACGCGCGACGATGCGCGGGTCAGTGGTGTAGACGCCGTCGACGTCGGTGTAGATATCGCAGCGGTCGGCCTTGATCGCGGCAGCCACAGCCACCGCCGATGTGTCCGAACCGCCGCGGCCCAATGTTGTAATCCGGTTATCGTCCGTCAACCCCTGAAAACCCGGAATAACCGCAATTTCACCGCGTGCCATTGAAGCCACCAATGCGTCGGCCTCGATCGTCCCGATCCGCGCCTTGGCATGCGCATCATCGGTGTGGATGGGCAATTGCCAACCGAGCCAGCTGCGTGCTTTGCAACCCAAGGCTTGCAACGTCATTGCCAGCAAGCCCGCGGTAATCTGCTCACCTGCCGCGACCACCACATCATATTCGGCCGGGTCATACAGCGCATTGGCTTCACGACAGAAATTGACCAGCCGGTCAGTATCGCCCGCCATGGCAGAAACAACCACGGCAACCTCGTCCCCGCGCTCGGCCTGCGCCTTGACGATCTG
>JANONL010000119.1:0-1552 GCA_031420815.1 Sphingomonadales bacterium
CTATTTCACCGCCGGTTGGGGCAAATAGCGCCCCTTGTTCAGATTCACATAAAATGTTACGCAGGCCTGCCATCATAAGATCGGGAACCTCGCGAGCAAATTCTCCGAGAAGAGCTGCATCGCAGCGTTCACGCAGATCCTCTGTTGAGAATGATGGGTTGTCTAAGCATTCCGCCAACTTTTTCCAGCGTCTGCCCATAGGCAGGCTACGATGAGGTCCGTCGCTCATTGGTATCTCCGATTTCTACCAATTAACGATTCGCCCGAGAAATGTCAAGACATCATAAAAATATGATGACATTGTCAAAATTAGCCACTTCCCTCACGCATGCAACTTTTTGTTCGTGCGATTGCTGCCCAAATTTAACTGACATCAACGAGATCGCACGTCGCGCTGCAACACCTGTTCTTGCGTGACCTCACGAACACGCTGGGCTTGCTGGTTCCGCACCTGGATGATGGCGATCTTGTCACCGTTTGCGATGCGAATCGCAACCTCTTGGCGTCGGGCCTCAACGTCCTTGGATGCCTTGACGGGATCATCGGGATATTTCGTGCGGGCAATTGAGATCGTTTGCGCGACAAGGCTTTGAGCGCGGCGGAGGTCGGGATCGCGGGCATTCTCGGCGTGAGACTGGTTCAGGAACCGCTCGGACAGGGCTTTGAGCTTGCTCAGATCATTATCGGCCTTCGACTTCTTTCTGCCGGTCTCTTTGCCTTCGCGGCGTTGTTCCCGTTCGGCGAGCCTGGCACGGAGACGGTCAGCTTCGGCCTGGACGACTTTCGACGGGCTATAATTCTCGACTGCCAGCCCTTGCGCGGTGGCGGCAAGGTATGCCGCCTTCTTGAACTTGTCACCGCCGCTCAATTTGATCGACGTCCAGCCGTTCGCCTTGGCGATCCGTATGATGTCGGGAAGGGCGTCGATATTGCGGGTCTTGAGCCGGTCGGCTTCAATCCGCACAATCGGCTTTTTGTCGTCCGATGTGCGATAGAGCTTGTTGCCGACGCGCAGAAATTTGCCCGTGAGATCATCGGTGATCGTCGGAGTTTCAGATTTGCGCTTGGGATTTGAGGGTGCAGGTTTCGTCGTGGCCGGTTTGGGTTTCGCCGTGCGGCTCCGTCCAGAAGGCGCGCTCCCTTCAAGTTCATCAGCCATTTTCATCGCCTTCCGCTAAAATTCCCGTCACATTGCCGTTGTGGTCCAGAGTCAGCATATCGGCACAGAAGCTCGGATAATCTTCAGTGCGGATGTCATCCTGCGTCAGTGGATGTGCTGGGTTCCCCTCTGCCTCGTCGTCGGTCATGTCCCGGAATGCCGGGGGAGCGACAGCCACGCGCGTTTGCTTATCGACGGGCGGCACCACCGGAGGCGGAAATGCCCGCCTCTTGAAGAAGCGGCTTTTGAAATAGAAAATCTTGTCGCCGATGATCGGCGGGATACCGCCGCGCAGCAGGATCAGTCTGTTCGCTGGAAATTGCATCAGTTCCTGGGGCAGCATCAGTGCGCGGCGCTGTTCGGAAATTGATTTCGAGCGGTTTGCGAGCCAAC
>JANONL010000120.1:0-2755 GCA_031420815.1 Sphingomonadales bacterium
CCTATGACGACGCCTATTACCGCGACCATATGCACGAACTGCCGCCGCTGATCCACAAAGAGCGCGACCGGATGATCGATGTGCATCACACGATATTGCCGCTGACGGCAAAGCCGAAGCCCGATGCGGCGGCGATGTTAGCGGATGCGGTTTCCCTAAACCTCGTACGTCCTGAGCTTGTCGAAGGACAGGAGGGTGCGCGGGAACGTGCTTCGACACGCTCAGCACGAACGGATAATTTGTGCATTTTCTCCCCGACCGACATGGTTATTCACAGCGCGGCGCATCTCTTTGCTGACGGCGAACTCGACGGGGGCCTGCGCAACCTTTGGGACATCCATTGCCTGCTCACCGAATTTGCCGATGATGCTTTTTGGTTAGCGCTTAAATCGCGCGCAGGGCATCACCAATTATGGCCAGCAGTCCACCGCGCTGCTCGGCTAGCGCACGAGCTTTATTGCACCGAGATTCCTACAGACTGGCAGAGCTGGCACCGCCAGGACAAGTGGTATGTGATGCGCCTTACCGCGCGCAACGAATGGGGCCAGCAGACGCGCAAAATCATTCGCCTGATATTCTACATCCGCTCACACCTGCTGCGGATGCCGCCGTTGATGTTGGCTAGGCATTTATGGACTAAATGGCGGAAAGCAAAATAGTCCAACCCCATGTTGTCATTCCCGCGAAGGCGGGAATCCATGGTCCGCCCTCAATGCCCATAGCAACGTCGTCTTGTTCCGAAAGGTTAGGCCATGGATTCCCGCCTTCGCGGGAATGACACAGTGATGAGCTTAGGTGAGAGTTTGCAAACAGCCTATCAGTTCATCGAAATGGTCGATCACCGCATCCGCACCCAATTCCTCAACCGGCCCGTGTAAAAACCCGAAGCCGACAGCAACGCTTGGTACGCCAGCATTTTTTGCCGCCATCACATCGTAAATCGAATCCCCGATATAGGCCGCCCGTCCCCCGCCACACCGTTTCACCATCTCGAAAATCGGCGCCCCCGATGGTTTGGCATTTTCCTTGCCCAAGGTATCCGCGCCAAGGATACAGCCCATGCGGTGTGCGAGGTTCAGGTCGGTAAGTAACTTGACCGCCAGACTTTCGAACTTGTTGGTCACCACTGCATAGCGCACACCGATATCGTCGAGCTGGTCCAGCACCGCCAGCGCGCCGTCGAACGGACGGCTGTGCACCGACACATTGGCTTCATAATGGCCGAGCATCCGCCGGTAAAGCGGCCTGAAATCATCGCCGGGTATGCCGCCTGTCGCCTCCAGCCCGCGTTGCAACATCAGCTTCGCGCCGCCGCCGATATGCTGTTTGACCGTGTCCTGCGTCAGCGGAGGACGCCCGACGCTGGCCAGCACATGATTGACTGCGGCGGTCAGGTCGCCCGAGGTGTCAACCAGCGTGCCGTCCAGATCGAAGCCGATGATGTCGAAAGGGAATTTTGTCATATCTATCCCATCTGGCCGTTGCTTCTGGAATCCGCAACAATTTGCTGGCATGGAAACGCACATGACAGAATTAGCAGCCATCATCCTCGCTGCGGGTAAGGGCACCCGCATGAAATCCGACCTCCACAAGGTGCTTCACCCGATAGCAGGCCGCCCGATGCTGATGCACCTGATGGATGCCGTTGATGCGCTGAACCCGGCGAAGAAGGTCGTGGTCGTCGGCAGTGGCAAGGAGCAGCTGGAGGCCGCGCTCCATAAAAGTGACAGTCACTTTTTGGCGGAACTCGCGGTGCAGGAACCGCAACATGGCACCGGCCATGCGGTGCAAATGGCGGAAGCCGTGCTGGCTGGCTTCGACGGCGACGTGCTGATCCTCTACGGCGATGTGCCGTTCGTGCCGACCGCTACGATGCAGTTGATGATCGACCGCTTGCACGAAGACGACGATCCGGCTGTCATCGTTTTGGGCTTCGAGCCCGAGGACACGCAAAGCTATGGCCGTATCGTGACGCAGAACGACCGCATCGAGTGGATGGTCGAGCACAAGGACGCGACCGAGGCGCAGCGCAAGACCAGGCTGTGCAACAGCGGCCTGATGGCGGTCAAATCGCGCGACCTGTTTGGTCTGCTCTCGCGGGTCGAAAACAAAAACGCGGTGGGCGAATATTATCTCGTCGATATCGTCAACATCGCGGTGCAGGACGGGCGGCATTGTTATGTCGTCAAGACCGACCCCTATGACGTGACTGGCATCAACAGCCGCGGCGAACTGGCTGCGATGGAGGCCGAGTGGCAGGCACGCAGGCGGGTGCAGGCGATGGCCGACGGCGCGACCTTGATCGCGCCGGAGACGGTTTTGTTTGCATGGGATACGAAACTGGGCCGCGATGTTTTGATTGAACCGAACGTGTTTTTCGGCCCCGGCGTGAGTGTGGCCGACAACGTCAAAATCCGCGCCAACTGCCATATCGAGGGAGCGAGTATCGCCAGCGGCTGCGAGGTCGGCCCCTTTGCGCGCCTCCGCCCCGGCACTGTGCTGGAGGAAAAAACCAAGATCGGCAATTTCGTCGAAGTCAAAAAAGCGCGCTTCGGCAAAGGCGCAAAGGCCAACCACCTATCCTATATCGGCGACGCCGATGTCGGTGCAAAAGCCAATATCGGCGCGGGCACGATCACCTGCAACTATGACGGCTATTTCAAATATCAGACGATAATCGGCGAGGGCGCCTTCATCGGCAGCAACTCCGCCCTGATCGCCCCGGTCAAAATCGGCCGCGACGCGATTGTCGCCG
>JANONL010000121.1:0-5441 GCA_031420815.1 Sphingomonadales bacterium
GGGCGGCATCCCGAATACGCGACGCTGCCAGCGACCACAGACGAAATGCCAGCCGGGATATCGGCGAACGCGCAAGGCCACGTTCGCACGATGCCGCCAATGCTCGCCGACCAGGGCGGGCTTGACGGATTTTTCGTAGCGAGGTTTGTTCGTAAGAGCTTGTGACAAAAAAATGCGAAAGCTAACAAACCGTAGCCCGGAACTTGTCGAAGCGCACTTATCCGGATAGCTGTGCTTTGACAGGCTCAGCACTACGGTACAGATCGCATGACACAATTTACTGATATGGCGCCTACCCTCACCACCGACCGTCTGATCATCACTGCACTGGGCCTTGACCATTGGGAGGCATTTGCCGCCGCATGGGCCGACCCGCAGATGACCGAATTCATCGGCGGAGAGCCAAGGACGCGCAACGAAAGCTGGGGCAAGTTTTTGCAAGGGATCGGGCTGTGGTCGCTGTTCGGCTATGGTTACTGGGCGTTTATCGACAGGCATACCGGTGCTTTTCTGGGCAATGGTGGCCTGGCGCAGTTTGAACGCGGCATTCCTGAATTGCAGGGCTTTCCTGAAGCTGGTTGGTCGTTTGTCGCCGATGCGTGGGGGCAGGGGTTGGCAACCGAAGCGATGAAGGCCATTCTGGAATGGGCGGATGCCGAGCTGGGGGAGCCGGAAATCCGCTGCATCATCGACCCCGGCAACACCGCTTCGCATAATGTCGCGGCCAAATTACGGTTTGAGAAAATTGCCGAATCGAGCGACGTGATCGGCGATCTGTTCGTCTACGCGAGGACCTCTGCGCAGCGATAAGCTGTGTATAACGCCTCCCACTGGCTTGCCCCTGCGGATTCGAGCGGCTAAGCGCCAAATATGTCCGGTTCTATCCGCATAGCACCCTCGATATTGTCTGCCGACTTTGCCCGGCTGGGTGAAGAGGTACGCGCGATCGATGCCGCCGGTTGTGACTGGATCCATGTCGATGTCATGGACGGGCATTTTGTGCCCAATATCACCATTGGCCCTGCGGTCGTCAAAGCGCTCCGCCCACACAGCGCAAAGCCGTTTGACGTCCATCTGATGATCTCGCCGGTTGACCAATATGTGAAGGATTTTGCCGACGCAGGAGCGGATATAATCTCCTTCCATCCCGAGGCCGGACCGCACCCGCACCGCACTGTGCAGCTTATCAAATCGCTCGGCAAGCAAGCGGGTATCGTGCTCAATCCTGCGACCCCGGCCAAGATGCTCGATTATCTTATCGAGGACATCGATCTGGTGCTGGTGATGAGCGTCAACCCCGGCTTTGGCGGGCAAAGCTTTATTTCGAGCCAGCTGCGCAAGATCGAAGCGATCCGTAAGATGATCGACAAGACCGGCAAGGATATCCGGCTTGAAGTGGACGGTGGCATCACCGTCGAGACCGCGCCGCTGGCGATATCGGCGGGGGCGGATACGCTAGTCGCAGGTACAGCCACCTTCAAGGGCGGGGCGGAACAATATGCCACCAATATCCGAGCGTTGAGGGGTGAATGAGCGACGGTAATGACTGGTGGCGATGAAGGCGGCGATGAAAAACGGCAGGCGGCCTTGATCGTCAGGCGCAAAGGCGCGAGCCAAAATCTTCTCGAACGGCTATCTCTTCAATTTTACAAGCTGACATGGCGTACGCCACTGTACAGCGGACGGCTCACAGGCAAGGTTCCGCTGCGCCTGTTGGCGGTACCCGAAGACCCGCTGGCCGGAAATGTCGCGAGCGGTCAGGCGCTGCGCATGGGCAAATTCCATTATCAGGGTTTCGAACATGTGATCGACGGACTCGATTATGCCCATCTGGCGCTACCACAAGCGATGACTGATTATATCCACCGGTTCGATTGGTTGCGCGATTTGGGTGCGGCGACCAACCGTGCCGATGGTGCGCCGGTTGCTGCTGCAATTACCGATAGCTGGCTGATCGCAAATGGCATGAAAACGCGCGAACCGGCTTGGCGGGTGGATAACACCGCGTGGCGGTTGATGAACATGGCGGCTGCATCACCCTTCTTGCTGAGCAGCACTGATCCCATCTACCGCTCGCGCGTTATAAACCACTTCGCGCGCGCTGCGCGCCATCTTGATCAATCGGCACCGCGCGCCTCCAGCCATTTTGCCAAGACCTTGGGTTGGGCAGGGGTTGTTGCGGCATCTTTGTTGTTGCCGGAGGGCAAGGCCCGGCGCGTGGTTGGCGAGAATGGCTTGACCGAAAGCCTGAACCTGACGGTCTTTGCCGATGGCGGCGTGGTGTCGCGGTCGCCGGTACAGTTGATGGAATTAATCGGGCTGCTGAGTTTGCTCAAGCAATGCTATCTGGCTCGTGAAGAGGCAGTGCCTGAATTTCTGGCTGATGCCTTGGGTCGCGCGGTGCCCGCCTTGCTGGGGCTGACTCATGCAGATGGCGGTTTGGGCGCATGGCAGGGTTCGGGCCATATCGGTGTCGAACGGATCGATGCTTTGATCGCGGCCAGCGGCGTCCGCGCGCGGCCGCAAAGGCAGGCGCTCGACTGGGGCTATCAGCGGGTTTCGGCGGGCAACGCAGTGTTGCTACTCGATGCTGGACCGCCGCCTTTGGCGCGGCAATCGGTGGCGGGTTGTGCATCGACCCTGGCGTTCGAGCTGTCGCACGGCAAGCAGCGGATCATCGTCAATTGCGGCGGATCGGCTTTGGTCGGCGCGACGATACCTGCGGCGCTTGCCAGAGGGCTGCGCACCACAGCCGCGCACTCGACCTTGTGCATCGACGACCGGAATTCAACTGCAATCTTGCAAGGTGGGCAACTGGGTAAGGGTGTTGCCGAAGTCGGCCTCGACCGCCGTGACATCGACAAGGCAACGCGGATCGAGGCGAGCCATGACGGCTATGTACGCAGTTATGGCTTCATCCATTCACGGCTGCTGATCCTGCGTTCCGACGGCATGGAATTGCGCGGCGAGGACACGTTGTTGCCGCAGGAAAAGGCAAAGCCAAGGGACGGTGCGGCTGTCCACATCCGTTTTCATCTCGGGCCAGAGATTGAACTTGGCCAGTCCGATAACAAACAGGCGATGATATTGCGTATGGCCGACGGCTCCAGCTGGGCGTTTGCGGCAGCGGGGGGTACGCTTTCGGTCGATGAAAGCCTCTGGGTTGACGAGGAAGGTCATCCCCATCCGACCCGCCAGCTTGTGATCGCGGCAAATGCTGATAAGGGCGGCCTCACCATCGGATGGCAGCTCCGCTTTTTGGGATAAAAACATGACAGACGTAGTAATCAAACGCGCCCTCTTGTCGGTGTCGGACAAGGCCGGGTTGGTCGAACTGGGCCATGCACTGGCAGCGCGGCAGGTCGAGCTGGTATCGACCGGCGGCACCGCGAAGACCCTGCGCGAGGCAGGGCTAAGGGTGAAGGATATTAGCGAACTGACCGGCTTTCCCGAAATGATGGACGGGCGAGTAAAGACCTTGCACCCCAATGTGCATGGCGGTCTGCTTGCCGTGCGCGACAATGCAGAACATGTCGCTTCGATGAAAGAACGTGCGATCGGCGCAATCGACCTTGTGGTGGTCAACCTCTACCCGTTTGTGCAGACGGTGATGCGCGGAGCGGCGCGCGACGAAATTATCGAGAATATCGATATCGGCGGGCCATCGATGGTGCGGTCTGCAGCAAAGAACCATGCTTTTGTAACCATCGTCACCGACCCTGCCGATTATGACACGCTGATCGCCGAAATGGAAGAAAAGGGCGGGGCGACCGGCTATGACTTCCGCCGGGCAATGGCCGCCAAAGCCTATTCGGCGACCGCTGCGTATGACAGCATGATCAGCCAGTGGTTTGCCTTTGCCGATCAGAACCAGTTTTTCCCGGATATGCTGGCGGTCAACGGTAACCGCGTGACCGAGCTGCGCTACGGCGAAAATCCGCATCAGCGCGCGGCATTATATGTGCCGGTTGGCCCGCACGGATCAGGCATAGCACAAGCCGAACAGGTGCAGGGAAAAGAGCTGAGTTACAATAATTACAACGACGCCGACGCCGCGCTCGAACTTGTCAGCGAGTTTCGCGACGGCCCGCCTACAGTCGTGATCGTCAAGCACGCCAACCCGTGTGGCGTGGCGAGCGCGGACAGTCTGATCGAAGCATATCGCGCCGCACTCGAATGCGACAGCGTTTCGGCCTTTGGCGGAATCGTTGCGGTCAACCGCCCGCTCGATGGAGCAACAGCCGAAGCGATTACCGAGATTTTTACCGAAGTTGTTGTAGCGCCCGCTGCCGACGATGCAGCGAAAGCGGTGTTTGCCCAGAAAAAGAATTTGCGGTTGTTGCTGACCGGCGATCTGCCTGACCCGAAACGCGGTGGCCATCTGGTCAAGCCGATTACTGGTGGCTTGCTGGTGCAGTCGCGCGACAATGGCTATGTTGCCGACAGCGATTTCAAGGTCGTCACCAAACGCCCGCCGACGATGCAGGAACTGGCGGATTGCCGCTTTGCCTGGACAGTGGCGAAGCACGTCAAATCGAACGCGATTGTCTATGCCAAGGATGGTGCGACGGCGGGCATTGGCGCAGGCCAGATGAATAGGCGCGATAGCGCACGCATCGCTGCGATCAAGGCGAAGGAAGCGTCTGAGACCTATGGTTGGGCAGCACCGCGTACCGTTGGCTCAGCGGTCGCGTCCGACGCATTCTTCCCGTTTGCCGACGGCCTACTCGCTGCCGCCGAAGCAGGGGCAACGGCGGTTATTCAGCCGGGCGGCTCGATGCGTGACGACGAGGTTATCGCCGCCGCCGATGAAGCAGGTCTCGCCATGGTCTTCACCGGCATGCGGCATTTCAGGCATTAAATCAGTTGAACCATTTCCGTCACCCTGAACTTGTTTCAGGGTCTTACTTCGCACGTTGCAGCGCAAGTAAGATGCTGAAACAAGTTCAGCATGACGTAGCACATTAGTTTAGCCAGCGCGTTTGACCGGACCACGAAAGCCGCCAGAGCCAGATTTCTTGGGACCGTAATTACGTGCCGGTGCTCCCGGATCGCGACTACGGCCATCGCCGCGTGCGGCGTGCGCACGGTCGGCAGTAGGCCTACGGTCGCCGCTGTCGCTACGTGGACGCGCTTCGCCCCCGCCATCTCGCGGACCAGCATTGGGCTGCCAGCCGCCTTGCGGAGCAAAGGTGCGCTGGCGAGTCTCGCCATTGCGACCGGTGCCGCCGTTGTTGCCGCCCAATTTCTTGCCAGCATAGTTGGTGCGCCCGCCGCCGGGCTGACCGCCACCGCGACCACCGCGTGGTTGCTCCTTGCGTTCATCCTTGGCAGGCGGTGGCAGTGCTGCAACCGCTTCACGGAAGCCTTCGGGCAGGCCAAGCGTCATGGCGCGAATGCCGGTCAGGCGTTCGATGTCCTTCATATAGCCGCGTTCGTCA
>JANONL010000122.1:0-4222 GCA_031420815.1 Sphingomonadales bacterium
TAATTACTCCGGGCTTCAAGGTCGGCAAAGACGGTCTGGAAAAAACATTGGAGATGCGGCTGCGCGGTAAGCCGGGGGCCAAGCGCAGCGAGGTAACCGCGCGCGGCAAGATCGTACGCGAACTCACGACGCGTTCGGATATCCCCGGCAAGCCGGTGCAGCTAACCATTGATATCGACCTGCACAATTTTGCTGCGCGCAGGCTGGGACGCGAGTCCGGTTCGGTCATCGTGTTCGATTGCCTGACCGGCGACATTCTGACGATGGCGTCGATGCCTTGCTATGATCCCAACAGCTTTTCGGACGGTATCGGCCGCCTTGAATGGAAAATGCTGCGCGAGGACGACCATATTCCGATGCTGAACAAGGCATTGCAGGGGCTTTACCCGCCCGGCTCGACAGTGAAACCGATGGCAGCACTGGCTTTATTGGCACACGGCGTCGATCCAGACGAAACAGTGTTTTGCAGCGGCGGTTACCGGCTTGGCAATCGCGTGTTCAAATGCCTTGGCCGCCACGGTTCAATGAACATGCCCAACGCCATCATGAAAAGCTGCAACACCTATTTTTATTCGATGGGACGGCGGATTGGTTATGACAGTATTGCGCCGGTAGCGAAAACGCTGGGTCTGGGGCAGGAATTCCCGTTGGCGTTCCCATCGCAGCGTTACGGCACCATTCCCGACAGCGCATGGAAGCAAAAAAAATATGGCCAGGCATGGACTGAATCGGACACGCTGAACGCCACCATTGGCCAGGGCTACGTATCTGTCAGCCCGTTCCAGCTTGCCCTGATGTCAGCAAGGATCGCTTCTGGGTTGAAAATCGAACCAGAAATTCTGCTCAGAAAACGCAAACCCGCACCCGCATTGCCGTTTCCGGCGGAACATCTTGCCGTCGTTCGTGAGGGCATGAACCGTGTGGTCAATAGCGCCGGGACAGGCGCGCGCAGCAAACTGCAAATTCCCGGGGTAACCATGGGCGGCAAGACCGGTACCGCGCAGGTCCGGCGTATTGCTGGTTCGCAGCGCGGCCAATCGGGCGTTTGGAAATATCGCGACCATGGCCTTTTTGTCTGCTTTGCGCCGGTTGAAAATCCACGGTACGGCGCCGCCGTTGTTATCGAACATGGCCTCGGTGGCGCGCGGGCAGCGGCACCTGTTGCCAAAGACGTGCTCACATTCTTGTACGACCGCGAACAGGCGATGGCCTCGCTTGAAGCGTTAGAGGCCGGTTGGGGCGGAAATATCGAACAGCGCATGGCGACCCAATTTGCGGTATTCGAAGGCCAGTCGGCGGCACCACCGCCCACCGACCCGACAACGTGAACAGCGTAAAGTGAACAGTATCGTCCCCGCCCCCATTGCCAGTCTGCCATGGCGCGTCATATTCATTCTGACAGCGCTTGTCGGCTTCGGCTCAACGGTGCTCTATTCAGCTGCGGGCGGCAGTTTGGAGCCTTGGGCCGGCAAGCATTTCGCCCGCTTTCTTGTGTTCCTGTCGATGGCGGTTATCATGTCGCGCTTCTCGATGGATTTCTGGAAAGCGGTCACATTCCCCGTCTATCTCGTGCTGTTCGTGCTCCTGCTGATCGTCGAGATGGTCGGCTTTGTTGGCGGCGGTAGCCAGCGCTGGATCAACATCGGCTTCATGATGCTGCAGCCGTCCGAGCTGATGAAACCGGCGGTTGTGCTCGCCGTCGCGTGGTTTTACGACCGCCTGCCGCCCTCGCATGTCATGAAGTTCAGCGCGCTCTGGCCACCCGCGCTCATTCTTGGCCTGCCATGGTTCTTTGTCGCCATCCAGCCTGATCTCGGCACGTCGATCGCCATCCTGTTCGGCGGCATCGTCGTCGCGTTTCTGGCAGGGTTGCCGATGCGCTGGTTCCTGTCCGCGGGTGCGGCGATGATGGTCCTGATACCCGTCGGCTATTTCTTCGGCTTGGAAGAATATCAGCGCAACCGCATCACCGTATTCCTCGACCCGGAGTCCGACCCGCTCGGCACTGGTTATCATATCAGTCAGTCCAAAATCGCCATCGGTTCCGGCGGCTTTTTTGGCAAGGGTTTCCTGAACGGCACCCAAAGTCATCTCGATTACCTGCCCGAAGGCCACACTGACTTCGTCTTTGCGACGATGGCGGAGGAATGGGGAATGGTCGGTGGCTTTGCAGTATTATTCGGCTATTATCTGCTCATCCGCTGGGGCCTAGACGTAGCACTGCGAAGCAAAACGCGTTATGGCCAATTGGTTGCGGCGGGGCTGACCGCCACCATGTTCTTTTACATGATGATCAACCTGCTGATGGTCATGGGCTTGGCCCCGGTTGTCGGTATTCCCCTACCCTTTATCAGCCACGGCGGTTCATCGATGCTGACGATCATGATCTGCATCGGCATCATTATGTCCATCGAGCGGCATCCCGGTGCGAAACGCGGGCAGTTTAACTGACGCTTGCCATCAGGCGCTTGACAAAAGCGTCGAATCCCAGCAAAGGCCGCGCTTCCAAACCGGCGCACGGCATCTGCCCGCGCCAAATGGGGACGCTTAGCTCAGTTGGTAGAGCAGCTGACTCTTAATCAGCGGGTCGTGGGTTCGAACCCCTCAGCGTCTACCATTTTTTCCGATAACCTTATGACGCGCTGGCCCTGCTATGCCACGGTCAAACCGACATCGATATTCCCGCGCGTTGCGTTGGAATACGGGCATATCTCATGTGCTGCTGCTACCAGTCGCTCGGCATCGGCGCGGTCCACACCGGGCATGTCGATATGCAGGTCGGCGGTGATGCCGTAACCACCCTCGCTGCGTGGACCGAGGCCGATGGTGGCGGTTACGGTAGCGTCTTGCGGCACGCGCACGCCTTCCTTGCCCGAAACGGCCTTCATCGCGCCCAGAAAGCACGCCGAATAACCGGCAGCAAACAGCTTTTCCGGATTAGCCCCAACGCCGCCGGGTCCACCCATTTCAGCGGGAACAACCAGCTTAACATCGACGGACCCGTCGTCCGACCTTGCCGAGCCATCGCGCCCGCCGGTCGCGGTAGCGCTTGTTTTGTAGATTACGTTGACGGGCATATGGAATCTCCTGGGTTCGGGGGTTGGTGGCGCCGAGGATAACATTTGCGCGGGCGAACACCATCCGATTTGTGATAACGAGCGTAAACCAAGCGTAATAGCGCGTCACATTAAACGCCCACAACCTGGTTGCTTGATTCAAAGCGCATGATAAACCGCGCGCGATGAACGACAATCCGCACCGACGCCTGAATCCGCTGACCGGCCAGCATGTACTGGTGTCGCCGCACCGTTCGAAACGGCCCTGGTTAGGGCACGAGGACGCGCCCGATGATACCGCACAGCCGACTTATGATCCAGAATGCTATCTCTGCCCGGGCAATGCCCGAGTGGGTGGGGTGGTCAATCCCGATTATGCTAACGTGTTCGTATTCGACAATGACTTTCCGGCGCTGTTGCAGGAAACGTCTGACCCCGCGCAACCAGCCGATCTCCTGTTCACCGCGCAGCCGGTTACCGGCCGCAGCCGCGTTATCTGTTTTTCACCCGACCACAGTGCCACCCTACCCCGGCTATCACCCGGTGCAATGTTGGCGGTCGTTGATACGTGGTGCGCCGAAACAGCCATGCTCGGTCAAGAATATCCGTGGGTGCAAGTGTTTGAAAACAAGGGCGTGATGATGGGATGTTCCAACCCGCATCCGCATGGTCAAGTCTGGGCTACCAGCTTCCTGCCCGACGAAGCCGCGTCGGAGGACGAGCACCAGCACGCCTATTTTGCCGAACATGGCCGACCGATGCTGCTCGACGTGGCGACACGCGAAGTTGCGGCGGCCGAACGGATTGTGGTGGCCAATGAACATTGGGTAGCACTCGTGCCTTTCTGGGCGAGCTGGCCGTTTGAGACACTGTTGCTGCCGCGCTTTGCCGTCGCTCAGATGCCGGATCTGGATATGACGGCGCGTGCCGCTTTGGCGGATATCGTTCAGACATTGACCCGAAAATATGATGGTCTGTTCGCCACCTCTTTTCCGTATTCGATGGGCTGGCATAACGCGCCTTTTGGTGGCGGCGATGCAGACGGCTGGCAATTGCACGCGCATTTTTACCCGCCGCTGCTGCGCTCCGCCAGCGTGCGAAAATTCATGGTTGGGTTCGAGATGCTGGCCGAGGCGCAGCGTGATTTGACGCCCGAACAGGCCGCC
>JANONL010000123.1:0-1597 GCA_031420815.1 Sphingomonadales bacterium
ATATTCTGGCCGATCAGGATAGTCGCCGCCATTGACAGCCCGAACAGGCTTGAAAACATCAGGAACATGATCATGCTGGCATTGAACGTAGCCGCCAGCGCTTCCTCGCCCAGAAACCGGCCGATCCACACCGCATTGACCGAGTTGTTCAGCGATTGCAGAATGTTGACGCCCAGCGACGGCAGCGCGAAAAGAAACAAGGTCCTGGCGACGGGGCCGGTGGTGAGATCACGTTGGGATTTGGGGGCCGTCATTGGGGGTGTCATGGCAAACGTTGCCGGAGGGGGATAGGTTTTTTATTTCACGCGAAGTTCGCGTGAAATCCTCTTCCTCTCCAATGGGAGAGGATGTGGAGCCTTGGCGCCAGAGGCGGTTAGGCGGAGTTGGTGAGGGGTTGGGTGTTATCGAGAGGGCACAACCCCTCACCCAGCTATGACTAGGCAACACGTTGCCAAGTCGCCGCAACCCTCTCCCACTGGAGAGGGGAATGCGTTACCCCAGCCGAGCCAGCGCAGCCGTTAACCGCTCGGCCTCTGCCGATTTTTCCGCATGGTCGGCACGGGCCTTTTCGACGGCTTCGGGTTTGGCCTTTTCGACAAAGGCAGCGTTCGACAGGCGGCCCGCGAGCGCGTCGCATTCCTTGGCGGCGGCTTCGATGGCTTTGGTGATACGGGTGCGTTCGGCGTCTAGGTCGATTATGCCATCGAGCGCATAGACAATCGTATCGTTGCCCACCACAATTTGTGCAACGTTATTGGTATCGACTGCCGAATAGACAAAACTGTCGATCCGGCCCAGCCGTGACAGAGCCGCAGATTGCCGTTCAATAATGCCCATCGTCGCAGATTGCGGCTCGGCAATGTTGGCGGTTAAACGCGTGCCGGGCGGTATGTTCAATTCTGCCTTAAATGATCGTGTTTTGCTGATCGTATCGACCACCCATGCTATCTCTGCACTGGCCGTAACGATAGCCTGGTGAAACACATTCTCGTTTACGAGAAGCTCCGGATGCAGCGTTTGTGGCACTGGTTCAGGCCATTTGGCATGAATAATGTCATACTTGCGTTCACCCATCGCGTGCCAAAGTTCTTCGGTGATAAACGGCATAAACGGATGCAGCATTACCAATATCTGATCGAGCACCCAACCAGCGACGGTCTTGGATTCTCCGTCCATTTCGCCTTTTTCGCCATCAACATAAGCGGGCTTGATAAGCTCCAGATACCAATCGCAAAATTGATCGAAGACCATGTGATAAATTACATCGGCCATGCCGTCGAAGCGGAATTCGGCGAAGGCTTTGTTGAGCTTTTCGAGGCAATCGACCACCTCGCCGATGATCCAGCGGTTGACCGCCAGGTCCGCTTTGGGGGCCGAAATCGAATGCGAACCGCCGATGCCGTTCGATTGCGCAAAGCGCGCCGCGTTCCACAGCTTGGTGGCAAAATTGCGGTAACCGGCGACGCGGCTTTCATCCATCTTGATGTCGCGCCCCTGGCTCTCCATCGCCGCCATGAAAAAGCGCAAAGCATCAGCGCCGTATTGATCGATCAGGCCCAGCGGATCGACGGTATTGCCCTTCGACTTCGACATTTTG
>JANONL010000124.1:0-2214 GCA_031420815.1 Sphingomonadales bacterium
CGAATTTCTGCCCGCCTTCGCCGTCGAACTGGATGGTGACCGCAGGTTGGTTGCTTTGCTGGTCGAATGTAGGGTCGGCTTTCACCAACTTGTCGCCGGCAATCCCGCCCAAACGGCGCACCGCAATATTGGGCAGCCCGGTCGGGTTTGACGGATAAGGCAATACCTGACTGCCGACGCGGGCCTTGCCTTGCGCGGTCTGGTCGGGGTCGGCCTGTTCATCGACCAGCTTGAACTCGAGCTTTGCAGTCTTGCCTATCAGGTCTTTAAGCGCGGCCGGATCATCGAGCCCCGGTACCTGCACCACAATCCGGTTGTCGCCCTGACGGATGATCGTCGGCTCCAGCGTGCCGAGCGCGTTAATACGGCGGTCGATTACGTCCTTGGCGGTGTCCATAGCTTGGTTCATAGCGCTTTCAGTGCCTGAACCCGCCGCGCTCAACACGATGCGGTTGCCGTCATTGACTCCGATATTCCAGTCGCGTCCGCCGGTAGCATTACCGATCAGTGGCAGCAAAGCTTCGCGCGCAGCATCGACCTGGCTTGGATCGGTGACCGTGAAACTCAACTGCCCGCCGGTGCGCGAAACATCGTCTATCGCAATACGTGGATCGGTCCTGCGCATCGCGCCGCGAATGCCGTCCTCCAGCGCTTCCAGCCGCGTCTGTTCAAGCTGCGAAGCATCTGCTTCCAGCAAGATGTGACTGCCACCCGCCAGATCGAGGCCCAGATTGATCGTCGGGGTAGGCAGATATTGCGCCATCTGTGCACGGACGTTGGCCGGCAACACACTGGGGATCGCGAAAAGCACGCCCACCAACAGAATGATGTTGAGCATCCAAACGCGCCAACGTGGAAAATCTAGCATATGCGGGGTCCGAACGAATAAGGAGGGCAGAATTCGGGGTTGCCTGCGTGGCAATCAACCCCAAAGATCAGTCGTTAGCTGGTTTGACAGAGCGTGACTGGACATTGGTCAGCGTGGTCTTCACCGCCTTGACGCGGACGCCAGCGGCGATTTCCACCTCGACATAGTCATCGGCAACCTTGGTCACCTTGCCCATCAGACCGCCGCCAGTGACGACCTCATCGTTTTTCTGCACAGCGTTTATGCGGGCTTCATGGTCCTTTGCCCGTTTCTGCTGCGGGCGGATGAGGAATAAATAAAAGACGACGAAGATCAACAGCAACGGAAAAATCTGCACGAACATGGCCGAACCCCCGGCGAAACCGCCACCGCCCGTAGCAGCCAAAACAATAAGCGAATCCATCTAAAATCCCCGCAGAAAAATATGTTAGCGCCCTGCTTTTCGGAGCGCTTTCAAACAATCGGGCGCGATTATCACTTGGTAGCGCATGACGCAACGTCAAAGCGCCACCGGCGGCGCAGTTGGCCGCTTGCATTTGGCTAAGCACCCCCATATATGCGCTGCTTCGGTCGGGACGTAGCGCAGCCTGGTAGCGCATCACACTGGGGGTGTGGGGGTCGCAGGTTCGAATCCTGTCGTCCCGACCAATTTTCCTTTATGTTATAGTTACTTATGTGCGCTGGGCGTGAGCCTTACAGCGGTCAAATATTTGACCATAAGCCTGTTATAAGTTCTGGGGGCAAATAGCCACATATCTGCAAGCCAAAACCAATCAGAATGAACAAGAGTCCGCCATAGGTGACTTTAAGCGACAGTCCGGCGGTTGCCTGATCGTTTTCAACGCCCGCCACCATCATTGTTGCGACGGCGTGCAAATTGTCGGCAAGCCCGTTGATGCCATCCTTCAGCTCATCAAGGCTTTGTTTGGCAGACTCATAGTCAAACGTGCCTTGCCGAGGAACGTAACGGCCCTCATCACGCTCATATTCTCGAAAGTCGCCGGATATGCTTTTCAGGAATTTATCAAGGCCGCCCGCCGAGTCCGCTACTTCCATCAATGTATCGAGCCGGTCAGACGCGTCCTCACGCAGCTTGCGTTGAACGCGGACGAGGTCGTAACCCAACATTATCACTCCGATAAGGTCGAGGATTAGTCCGGTGATGCTTATGTAGTTCATCTGTGCCCCCATAAATTGCCGATAGTATAGCTGGGCAAGCCTTTCTGACAATTGGCGACTGGTCATAGCAACGCCCCGCTCCCGAAGGAACGAGGCGCTGGACAGGTCACGCCAGGGAAAAACTTTCTACGCCCTGACTGGCTCCGATCAATTATCGAGGGTCGGTG
>JANONL010000125.1:0-5934 GCA_031420815.1 Sphingomonadales bacterium
GCAACCTTGATTGCGCCAATCGGGGATCAGCTCGTCCAAACCTTTGGGATCGACGACTGCGCCGGACAGGATATGCGCGCCGACTTCTGAACCCTTTTCGAGAATACAAACGCTAGTGTCGGGCGATTTCTGTTTGATGCGAATCGCGGCAGCAAGGCCTGCTGGCCCCGCGCCGACAATCACGACGTCATATGGCATCGATTCCCGTTCACTCATGTCTTTGTCCTTTACCCCATCTGACAATCGGGCCATCCTGTGAAACGAACAGCTGGCAGAAAATGCCATGCCAAGCAATTGACCCCGCCGTCAACCGGTGACTGAAGGATATGATGGATCAACAGGGGCAATTTGCCGCATCCGATATGACTGAATCGCTGACTAGCTGGTGGGAACTGGCGGGCGTAGATATGGCTGTCGGCGACGAAGCGGTTGATTGGCTTGCTTTGGATGCAAAGCCCGAGGTTGTTGCTCCGGCGCCGGTCAAACAAGCAGCGCAGCAAGAAGTTCCGTTAGCAGCAAAGGCTGAATGGCCGCAAGATATCGAGGTTTTGCGCAAGATGATTGCAGATGGCGCTCCTTTGCCGGGCAACGCGTTTGGCAATCTTCCGGTTGCGCCAGTTGGGCCGGGAAATGCCAAGCTTATGCTCGTTTCTGATTTGCCCGATGGCGACGAATTGGCGGCTGGAAAGCTGGGCCGCGGTGCGACGGTGAAATTGTTCGAACGGATGTTGGCGGCAATTGGCGTGAATCTGAATGATTGTTATTGGACGACGCTTGCTACAACGATTCCGGCGACAGGCGAATTGCCGGATGCGGTTTTGCCGGAACTGGCAGCTTTTGTGCGGCATCAGGTGAGTTTGGTTGAGCCTGAGAATATAATCATGCTCGGTTCATCGGCTTGTCGTGCACTGCTCGGCTTGGAATTGATGGAAGCGCGCGGAAATTTACGCAATTTTAACCATAATGGCGGCAAAAAGGCGGTTCTGACGACGTTCCATCCGCGAACTTTGATCGCCCGGCCACAAATGAAGGCTCAAGTGTGGAAAGATTTGCAGATGTTCGTGAAAAAGGATATTTTGTGAAGAAATTCATATTGTTAGTATCTGTTTTAACGCTCGCACCGATTGGTGCGGTGCAGGCGAATACCAGCGACGAGTTTCGCGCGGTCACGCCAGCCCAGCCCGCACCGACGGTGCTCAGAAAATCCGAAAAAAATGCCTTTTCAGATATTTACACCGCCATCCGTATGCAGAAATGGGACGACGCGGCCAAGCTGATCGACAGGATGCCCGCTGGCCCGATGGCAGCAATGGCGCGCGCCGAGCTTTATCTCGCCCCGAACAGCCCAAAGGTTGAAGCGGCGCGATTGCAGGCGCTGCTGAACGCCGCACCTTATTTGCCGCAAGCCGAGCACTTGGAAATCATGGCACGCAAGCGGGGTGCTGATGCACTGCCCGACCGGCCTAGCATCCGTCGCTTTGCCTATCTCGGCGGTGCGCCAAAACGTGATTTGCCGGCAAATGTAGCAGGCGACGGTCTGCGCGGCGAACTTCAGGCTTTTATCAAAAATGACGACCCACGATCGGCCGAAGCCTTGCTCGATAGCAAGGCAGGCGAGCTTTCGACCGACGCGCTGACCGAACTGCGCTACCGCGTGGCATGGTCCTATTATATCGAGAATGATAACGCATCGGCCAAACGATTGGCAGGGATTGCACGCGTATCTGGTGGCGAATGGGGCACGCAAGGGCAATGGGTTTACGCGCTCGCGTCATGGCGGCTGAAGGATTTTTCCGCCGCTTTCGAGGCGTTTGACGTCGTATCGCGTAACGCCGCTGGCGATGATCTGAAAGCCGCTGGCTTATTCTGGAGCGCGCGCTCTGCGATGGCAGCAAAACAACCGCAGCAGGTACAACGGCGTCTGCAATATGCCGCGCAACTACCTGAAACATTTTACGGATTACTCGCAAGCGAAGCTTTGGGTATGGAACCCATTGCGCGTAAAGCCGCCAAAGTTGCCAAGCTCGACTGGAACGCGCTTAAATCTCACGAAAACGCCCAACTCGCAGTCAGTCTCGTCGAAATCGGCGAAACCAAGCTCGCTGACGAAGCCTTGCGCTTCCAGGCAAAAATCGGCGACGCCAGTCAGCACGCCAATCTGGCGCAACTCGCCGGATCGCTCAATCTGGCCTCAACCCAATATTGGATGGGACATTACGGCCCGTCACGCGGCGATTCGAACGCAATGGCGCGCTATCCTATGCCCAATTGGCAGCCAACCGGCGGCTGGCGTGTTGATCCGGCGCTGGTATTCGCGCACACATTGCAAGAATCAGGCTTCAAAACCGACGTTGTCAGCGGCGCAGGCGCACGCGGCCTGATGCAGGTCCGCCCCGGCACGGCGCAGGACATGGCACGCGCACGCGGCATTTCGCTGTCCGCGAGCGAACTCGACCGGCCCGCCGTCAATCTGGAATATGGCCAGTCTTATCTCGAAAAACTGCGAGACCTGCCTGCAACCGGTGGACTGCTTCCCAAAGTCATCGCGGCTTATAATGCTGGCCCGACACCGGTCACGCGCTGGAACAGCGAAATCCGCGACAATGGTGACCCATTGCTGTTCATCGAATCGATTCCCTATTGGGAAACGCGCGGTTATGTGTCGATCATCCTGCGCAATTACTGGATTTACGAGATGCGTGAGAACAAGGCATCGGGTAGCATGAACGGCCTTGCACAATATTTATGGCCGCGTTTCCCCGACCAAAAAGGAAGCATTTCGGTTCGGCGCGAAGGCGATGGAGGCCGGATTGCCGCTCGATGAAACCCGTTTGTTCAAGCCCGTCAACATCGCTCTTCTGACGGTGTCCGACACGCGCACAGCAGAAGACGACAGCAGTGGCAACCTCTTGGCCGAACGTATTATGACGGCGGGCCATCAGATCATCGAGCGCGCCATATTGCGCGACGACACAACGCTAATCACCTCACGTCTGCACGCATGGGTCGATGATGAACGCATCGATTGCGTGATTTCAACTGGCGGCACCGGCCTGACCGGACGCGATGTTACCCCGGAAGCACTCGACCGCGTGAAAACCAAAGATATTCCCGGCTTTGGCGAGCTCTTCCGTTGGCTGAGCTACGCGAACATCGGCACCTCCACCATCCAGTCGCGTGCCTGCGCCGTGCTCGCGCGCGGTACCTATATCTTCGCCCTGCCCGGCTCCAACGGCGCGGTTAAGGACGGCTGGGACAGAATATTGGTGCACCAGCTCGATAGTCGGCATCGGCCGTGCAATTTCGTCGAACTGATGCCCAGGTTGCGCGAGTATTAAGATTTTTATCTGAGCGTGGATTATGGCTTTTAAAGAAATCCTTTTTGCGCAAAATTGACCTATTGCGGAAACCGGATCACAAACCCCGTTCCGCGCTCCTGCGGGACCTGATCCAACTTGCCAGATATCTGCCGTAGTAGCGCTTTAACAATCATCATGCCAAATCCGTTACTTGCACTTGGGTCAAAGTCGTCGGGCAGGCCCCGACCATTATCGCTGACGGTAATCGAAACGTCTTTGTCATCCGCAGTAACGACAATAGAAATTTCATTCTGCTGCCGGCCCTCGAACGCGTATTTGATCGCGTTTGTCAAAAGCTCACCGATAATCAACGCCAGCGGCACCGCCTGATCCATTTCCAGCCTCACTTTGGCGTGATCTTCAAATTTCATTTCAACGGTACCAGCGGCGGCAAAGGCACCCAAGGTTTCGAGAGAAAATTCGCGGATGTATGTGCTCAAATCGACGTTGGTGTGGCCGCCTTCGGCATATAGATGCCGGTGCAGGCTGGCCACGATATCGACCCGCGAGCTCGCTTCCCTCAGGCTTTGTTTCAACTCGTCCGAATTGCTGGCATTGGATTGCAGCGTTAACAATGATGTCACGATCTGCAGGCTGTTTTTGACGCGGTGGTTA
Source organism: Sphingomonadales bacterium (assembly GCA_031420815.1). Lineage (GTDB taxonomy): Bacteria > Pseudomonadota > Alphaproteobacteria > Sphingomonadales > Sphingomonadaceae > Sphingorhabdus_B. The sequence continues at coordinate 3,975 of JANONL010000125.1, forward strand.
ACCTCATACAGCAACGCCTCTTTGGTTTTGACCGCCTCCTGCAGCGCTTTTTCGGTGGCATAACGCTGGGTGTCGTCATGAATGGTCAACACCGCGCCGATTTTGCTGCCATGCTCGGCATAAACCGGCTGTGCGTTGCCGATCGCCAAGACTTCGCTGCCGTCGCTGCGCCGGATCAACCAGCGTGCGCCGATGACCGTTTCGTTGTTCATCACCGCACGGGTTAGCGGCAGTGTTTCGGTGGGATGCGGATTGCCGTCCTCGGTAAAGAGGCTATAGGCCTCAGCGTACTCGTCGGGTTCGACGTTCAATTTGGTGACGCCGTGCAATTTGTTGGCGGCGTCATTCACGAATAGGATGCGGCCAACGGGATCAGTGATGATGACACCTTCGGCCAATTGCCCAAGGATTGCCTCGCGGTAAGAACTAACAGCCAACAATTGGCCTTGGACCGATTGCAGCTGCGATTCTGCCGTTTGCTGTGCAGAAATATCGGTATGAACGCCGATCCAGCCAACAACATGCCCATCATCATCACAAGCAGGTTCGACTTTCGTCAAAAACGGCCGAAATACATCGTCAGCTCCCTTAAGCGGAAGCGTCAATTCGAACGATATATGTGCTTCAGCGGCGCGTTTCCACTCGGCGATCATTTCTAAAAGCATGTCGGGATTATGCGCCGAACGCCAACCGCCATCAGCCATCTGCTCATCATTGGTGCCACAATAGTTGTGCCAGCGTTTGTTGAACCAGATAATTTCACCATCCACGGTCGCCATCCAGCATAAGGTCGGGACGTTTTCGGCAAAAAGTTTAAGTTGTGAATTGTCCATATTACAGCTCGTTGCGACGCTCCCTATGAAAATGACTTGGACGGCTTAGGTTGAATTTACAATGTCAGATACATATGTTCTTTATTTGTTCTAAAAAATGTTTTACACTTCACAGATGTCCAAATCACTCTACCCTGCCCTAACACCCGGTCGCGGCGCGCCTGCTAACGTGGTGCCGACGCGTTTCAATTTGAATGCGCGGGAGGCGGATGGGGATTGGCTGGATACGCGCGAGTTGCTGGATGGCCCGGTGTCGCGTTTGCGGACAACGGTTACGGAAGAATATCCGAAATCGATTTTGAGCTTTAACGCATCGCCCGATCTGCCTTTTGACCGGTCGGTTAACGCGTATCGGGGTTGCGAACATGGCTGTGTCTATTGCTATGCGCGGCCGAGCCATGCCTATCATGATCTGTCGCCGGGACTGGATTTTGAAAGCAAGTTGTTCGCCAAACCGAATGCTGCGGCGCTGTTGCGCAAGACTCTGGGCAAGCCCGGATACAAGCCTTTGCCGATTGCAATTGGTACCAATACCGACCCCTATCAGCCGATTGAGCGTACCTACCGAATAACCCGAGGGATATTGCAACTGTGCCTGGAGACCAGGCATCCGATTGTGATTACCACCAAGTCGGCGCGGGTTTTGGAGGATATCGACCTGTTGGTCGAGCTGTCGAAGCTGAAGCTGACGGGGGTTGCGTTGTCGGTGACATCGCTTGATCCGAAGCTGGCGGGAATATTGGAACCGCGGGCGTCTGCCCCGGCGAAACGGCTCGACGCGGTGCGGAAGCTGGCGGAGGCTGGGGTGTATGTTCACGTCAACATCGCGCCGATCATCCCGGCGATTACCGATCACGAGATCGAGGCGATTGTCGAGGCGGCGGCAGAACACGGCGCGTCGAGCGTGTCATGGATACCCGTGCGCCTGCCGCATGAACTGGCCGCGCTGTTCCGCGACTGGCTCGACGTCCATTATCCCGACCGCACCGACAAGGTGATGAACATCATCCGCGATATGCGCGGCGGCAAGGACAATGACTCCGAATATTTTTCGCGGATGCGCGGGCAAGGAACTTGGGCGGCGCTCATCCGAACGCGGATGCAGATTGCCAAGCGCAAACACGGGC
>JANONL010000126.1:0-2065 GCA_031420815.1 Sphingomonadales bacterium
AACACGTCGGCACCGCAATCGCGATGCCGAGGCATGGGTTGGTTACTGCACGGTCACCGTCACCGCTCTGCGGTTTTGCGCCCATGACGATTCGTCCGAACCCATCGCGGCAGGGCGTTCCTTGCCGTAGCTGACGGTCTGAATTCGCGACGCATCGACACCCAGCGAAGCAAGATAGTTCTTCGCCGAATTGGCGCGGCGTTCACCGAGCGCGAGGTTATATTCGCGCGTACCGCGTTCGTCGGCATGGCCTTCAAGCGAAACGCGGCTGTTGGGATAGCGGGCCAGCCACTGCGCTTGGGCTTGCAATGTGGCCTGGTCTTGCGCGTCGATGTTGAAGCGGTCGGTGTCGAACAGGATATGGTCGCCAGCTTGGCCGACCGATTGCAAGAAATCTTCCTGGCTGCCGGGGATGATCTGCCCAGCGCCTGCGTTCGGATCGACCTGACTTCCGGTGTCGGTGCCCTCGGCTACGGGTGGCAGAGGTTCTACCTTTTTCTTGCTGCAGCCCGCGATCATCATGGTCGATGCGAGCAACAATGCGGCTATTTTCACGTTGGTGATCTTCATAAGCTTTCTCCTCGAATTTCCGCCCCGCTTCGACGTCGGTATATGGGTAACGCGGTCAGGGCAAAACAGGTCCCCATGATGGGTCGGAACCATCGCCCGGCGTTGGCAGTTTCCGTTCGTTCGCACCGGTCAGATCGACTTGCCAGATGCTGGCTTTACCACTTCCCTTGGCGGTGCGAAAGAACTGGATGACACGGCCATTCGGGGCCCAGGTCGGGGCCTCATCCTGCCAGCTATCGGTCAATAGGCGCTCACCCGAGCCATCGGGCCGCATCGTGCCCACGCGGAAGTCACCGGCGATGCGGGTGTAAGCGATGAGGTCGGCGCGCGGGCTCCACTCGGGGGTCGCGTAACGGCCCTGGCCAAAGCTGATCCGCCGCTGGTTCGAACCGTCCGCGTTCATTACGTAGATCTGCTGGTTACCGCCACGGTCGCTTTCAAACACGATCTGGCGACCATCGGGTGAGAAGCTGCCGCCGATGTCGATGCCCGGCGAGCTGGTCAGCTTTACCGGCGTACCCGAGCCGCTGGCAGAAATCTTGTAGACATCGGTATTGCCCGCAATAGCCATCGAATATAAAATGGACTGACCATCGGGCGACCAGCGCGGCGCAAACGTCGGATTTTTCGACTGGGTAATCAACCGCTGCCGACCACCATCGACATCGTATACATAAATACGCGGATTGCCATCGACGTAGCTGAGATACAGGATCGATTTGTAGTTTGGCGCGAAACGCGGGGTCAGTGCTGTTGAAGAACCTAAAGTCAAATGGCGATGATTGGCACCATCCGAATCCATGATCGCGAGCCGTTTGACGCGTTTGCCCTTGGGGCCGCTCTCGGCGATATAGGCGATCCGGCTATCGAAAAACGGTGCTTCGCCGGTCAGTTTTGAATAGATCGCATCAGCGCATTTGTGGGCTGCACGGCGCCAATCCTTGGGCGGTACGTTAAAACCGAGACGGGTAACTTCGTTGCCGTTGCCGACATCGTAGAGATAGCAGCCAACGGTCAGATTGCCGTCACCGCCGACGCGGACAAAACCTTCGACCAATTGTTCAACGTTGCGACCCTTCCAGTAATCGAACTGCGGCGCGGTGACTTCACCGAGCGTTATCGCGCGCAGGCCATTCGGGCCGCTGGTTTCGAACACGCCCGACGCGCGCAGATCGGCGGAAATGACCTCGGCGATCTGGCGACCCAATGCTGCACTATTGCCCGCGGCGGTGTCGGCGGGCGCTGGTGCGACGAGCGCGGGGACGGCAATCGAGCGCGTTTTGGCGGTATCGAATTCGACCAGCTCGGGCTCGTCGGCGGCAGGTGGCATCGGGGTTTGCGCTTGTGCTGCCAAAGGCAGCAGCAGCACAGCCAAAAAGGCAATAATTTTCCCGGCGAGGGCTTGTGGCTTCATGGCTTTCATTCCTTTATCCGCCTATTCTTATCCGGTAGCCCGTAAGCGCAGCGCGTGGTTTTTCCAAACGTCGTGATATTC
>JANONL010000127.1:0-2406 GCA_031420815.1 Sphingomonadales bacterium
CCATCGAACAGGATAACCGTGTTTCCGGGAAGTGCCACAGCATTCATCATATCGATCTTGGCGACCTCGACCTGCAAATCGCGCGGGTTGGCATCGAGCGAACGGACAAGCTTGGCAAGGGCAGCCGAACCGGCCTTTGTATGGCAAAACCGCCCGCCGAAATCGCCGACCAATGCATCGCCCATCGACTGTTCGACGCTCGACGGAATGAGCGGCGCCAGCCACTGCGGGGTGAGCAGAACGACCGCCACGACCACCGCACTTATACCGGCAAATGCAATGGTTGCAGGGCCGATACCGAACCTGTCGATCCAGCCGCCATATCTACGCTTTGCCGGCAACTTCGCCGCTAGTTCCGCCGGGACCGGCTCGGTCATCCCCAGCCGCCAGCCGTCATTCTCGTCCATGCCGTAAACATCTGCGCCACCGCGTTCGCCGACATAATGCAAGTCGGCAAAGGCGAAGGGACCGTGACGGCGCTCGGTTTCCAACAGCAAGAAGTCGTTGCCGACTATCTGTATTTCGACCGCCCGCCGGATGGCCGACTTGCCGTCATAATGCCATGCGGAAAATGATGCGGTCACCGGCCTAGATTGCCCCCACATCGAATGCATCGAGCAAGCCTTCGCCGTGCTTGGCAACGACGGTCGGTGACTGGGTCAGTTCGTCCAGGTTGATCTCGCCATAGGCTTCCATATGGGTGACGAAAAATTTCCAGTGCCGGTAGCGGATGAATGGCCCGATCAAGGCGAACGGCAGCACCGACAGCGCCAGGACCAAAACAAATATACTGTTCTGAAATGCCGCAGCAGACTCGCCGGGTTGGGGCAATTCAAAGGAACTGAAGAGACCGAATGCCGACAATATCAACCCGACCGGTACCGCCGCCAAAAGATACAGACCTGCATCGCCCAGAAACAGTATCAACCAGTCTTTGGTGCGAGCAGGGAATGCGAAATCAAGCTTGTGCAAAGACATGCCTGCGACCGCCACCCGGAAGAATTTGGCATAATAGGCCAGCGCAACCGCGCCGAGTACGCCGTAAAAAACAAAAACGGAGATAATCGCAGCGGCAGCAGCGCCACCGACCGAGCCGGTCGACCCGACCATGAAACCGATAGCCAAAGCAGCAACGAAGAAAACAATCGGAGCGAGATAAAACAGCAAGTAACGCTTGAATGTGTCGCCGTAATTACCGGTCGCATCGATTTTGTGCGGGCCAAAACTCATCTTGTTCCAGCGTTCGTTCCACAATTCCATCATCGACCAAGGCACTAACAGGCCAGCCGCCAGATAGCCGCATATGGTTTTCCAGATATAAGACCAGCCATAGCTGAAGCCCTGATCATCGCTACCACCGCGGATGCCGTGCCAATACGTGCGTGACAGTCGGTACCTGAGCGCGCGGAACCGGGCAACGCCGATCATATACATGATGAAGCCGAACATCGCGAAAGTCAGCAACGCTGCCCACCCGCCATAGCCGCGCAATACCAGGGCTTGCGTTGCAAACTGGATCAGGAAAAACGGCAAGAGGATGAAGACGAGCGCCATGATGAAGCCGATGAAAAGCTCAATACCTCTACCGGTCCATTCCAGCGGTCCATCGATGAAATCGGTCTTGCCCCACAAATACTCGCGCTCTCGCGTGGTCGCCCAAAACCGGTAAATGCCCAACGTAACAATGGTCAGCAACAGGTTTGGAAGTGCGATCCGCGCAAAATCCTGCCAAGACCCGTGAAACCGGAATGCGCTTGTTGCCTGCCCCTGAACGTCGTTCATAACTATCTGCTCCCCCGATATCGGAGCAAATGAACGTATTGATCCGGCTTTGTCAAGGAAGCGGCACAGCTAACACACAGAAGTTTTGGAACAAACGCGTCGGCACCGCAATCGCGATGCCGAGGCATGGGTTGGTTACTGCACGGTCACCGTCACCGCTCTGCGGTTTTGCGCCCATGACGATTCGTCGGAACCCATCGCGGCAGGGCGTTCCTTGCCGTAGCTGACGGTCTGGATTCGCGACGCATCGACACCCAGCGAAGCGAGATAGTTCTTCGCCGAATTGGCGCGGCGTTCACCGAGCGCGAGGTTATATTCGCGCGTACCGCGTTCGTCGGCATGACCTTCGACCGTTGCGCGCTTATTGGGATAGCGCGCCAGCCACTGCGCTTGCGACTGCAATGTGGCTTGATCCTGCGCGTCGATATTGAAACGGTCGGTATCGAACAGGATATGGTCGCCAGCTTGGCCGACCGACTGCAGGAAATCTTCCTGACTGCCGGGGATGATCTGCCCAGCGCCTGCGTTCGGATCGACCTGACTTCCGGTGTCGGTGCCCTCGGCTACGGGTGGCAGAGGTTCTACCTTTTTCTTGCTGCAGCCCGCGATCATCGTGGTCGATGC
>JANONL010000128.1:0-6447 GCA_031420815.1 Sphingomonadales bacterium
TTACTTTCGCTTATGGAACGCCGCCCTCGTTCAACCGCGTCAACAAAAGCAACTTCGCCGTGCGCCATACGTTTCAAGTGAGACTTTAGTGTGACTTTCCAACCATAAATTCGTGCGATAACATCGGAATTCCGGCGACACTGTACCAACCAGGCTTGCCCTGCGTTCGCCGCATTAAACAGCCGCCATCAGTTGGAACTTTACTTCCGGCGCCGCGCTGATTGTCGGCCGTTCCTCCGCGCCCAGTTCCCGAACAAAACCGCGCGAACCATCGGTCAGTTCGCCTCGATTGTGAAGCTGGTGAAGTTACTCAATGAAAGGCCGCATGGATAATCGCGCGGCTTTGACTTGCGCGCCAGTTCGGCTAAAGGCGCGGGTCACCGTTTTTCGTTTGGAGTACCCCGATGCGCGCCGACGCAGAAGCTTTTGTTGCCCGCATTGATGCCGCGCTTGATCTCGTCAAGCTGTCACTCGACTGGGACCGTGCGCTGCGTCGACTCGACGAGCTGAACGCAAAAGTCGAAGACCCAACTTTGTGGGACAACCCAAAAGCCGCTGAAGAGGTGATGCGTGAACGGCGTCGGCTGGACGCGGCAATCGGCACGGTGCGCGAAATCGATACCGACAAAGTGGGGACGGTCGAACTGATCGAACTGGCCGAGATGGAAAACGACGCGGCATTGGCCGATGAGGGCGCGGCGGCACTAAAGGCGCTTGCGGACCGGGCGGACAAGGACAAGGTCATGGCGCTCTTGTCGGGGGAAGCCGACGCCAATGATTGCTTCATCGAAGTCCATGCGGGCGCTGGCGGCACCGAGAGTCAGGACTGGGCCGAAATGCTGCAACGCATGTATTACCGCTGGGCCGAACAACGCGGCTACAAGGTCGAGATGGTCGAATATCAGGCAGGTGACCAGGCGGGCATCAAATCGGCGACAATGCAGATCAAAGGCGAGAACGCTTACGGCTATGCCAAGACCGAAAGCGGTGTGCATCGCTTGGTCCGCATTTCGCCTTATGACAGTGCTGCTAAACGCCACACCAGTTTTTCCAGCGTTTGGGTCTATCCGGTGATCGACGACAATATCGAGATCGAGATCAACGAAGGCGATCTGAAAATCGATACCTATCGCGCATCGGGTGCGGGTGGCCAGCACGTCAACACCACTGACTCTGCGGTGCGAATTACCCACAAACCCACCGGCATTGTCGTCGCCAGCCAGAACGACCGTTCGCAGCACAAGAACAAGGCAACCGCGATGGGGATGCTGAAGGCGCGGATGTATGAGGCCGAACTGCGCAAACGCGAAGAGGTGGCATCGGGCGAATATGCGGCGAAGACCGAAATCGGCTGGGGCCACCAGATACGGTCTTACGTATTGCAGCCGTATCAACTGGTGAAAGATTTGCGCACCGGTGCAACGTCAACTTCACCTAGCGATGTGCTCGACGGCGAACTTGACAACTTCATTGCAGCGGCACTTGCCCAGCGCGTGACCGGCGAGGCAGTCGCGGTTGAGGATGTGGATTGACGGCCGCCGTGCGCCTGCGCAGGAGCATAACTATAACATGAAAAATGTGATCGAATTCATGCACTAGAACGCCGGCACCGTCACCGCCCGTAGCACGCGCGCCGGGATTCTCGTGCCAGCCGGTATCTTGGCTGATCGACCGGTAAATCCGGGCGTCAATATCAGCAAGCCAACCGCAGCAGTGGCTTCGATACTGCCCTTTTCAGAAGCGCCGCCTTTCAGTCGCACCACGGCGTTTGCCATCTGGATAAAAAGAGGTTCGATTTCGAGTTTCCCTGATTGACCGAATGCCCCGGTATCGCGGGCAAGGCCGATCCGTCCGACCGCTGCGGTACCTTTTTTGATCACGACAACACCGTCGATGACGACATCTTCCGCAACCTGCAACGTAAGCTGATCGCCTTTGCGGGCCTTTTTGCTCGTCAGATCTGCGGTCGTCGAAACCGCAATGCTGGTGTCGACCGGAATAGTGACCGGCCGTTTGATGCTCTCTGAATGCGCGGCAAATGCTGTAACCGCGCAGCATAATGACAACAATATCTGGCGTAGAGGGTTCATTGCTTCATGCTCCGACGCTATTTCGTGCTCTGGTCGAGAACTAGCGGCGTGTCTTCTGCCACGAAGGCGTTGACGATTTCGCCTGCCTTTATCTTGGCGTTGTTGCCGCGGTGGAAAAGGCCCGCGACACCGGCAAAGATGATGGCTGCGCCTGCCGAACCAGCGCCGCTTCCGCGCGCGCTGATTTGTCCTTCGAGCGGTATCCTGTTTGCACCATATTCGAGATATAACAGCTTGGCGGTCATCTGTCCCGATTTGCCAAGCCCGCCAGCGTCTCTCGCCATCAGCACCTCGCCCACCGCCCATGTGCCGATCGGAATGATTACGCCTTCACCCACGGTGACCGGTTTGTTCAGACGCAGCTTGAATTGCGTTCCGGTGCTAACATCGGCCGTGCTGACTTCCTTTGTCGCCAGAAGCTCCAGCGGCGTATCGCGCCTGACTATGATTGGCTCGGGCGCTGACGGTAGTTCTGCGGCCGTCGTGGCAACCGGCTCTGTTGCTGGTGGTGCGGCCGTGACCTCTGCTGCCTGCGCCGCACCAGCCAATAATATGCCTGCTATAGTCACTAACATTTTTGCCCCCTTACCTGTCTTCCCAAACAGAATTAGAGCTTAGCGTCGGTGATTGGTTTTGCCAAGCTATGCGGTTGACTTGTGATTGAATTTGCAGTTTTACCTGCACGGTGAACTTAACAGGGAGGCACATTATGAAAATCTTCAAATACGCGTTGGTCGGGACATTGCTGGCGACCGGCGGCATCGGCATGGCCGACGCAAAAAGCAAGAAAGATGCAAGGCAGTTTGTCGTGATGAATGAAGACGTGGGCGTTCCGGTTTTCGCTTATGACATTACCGACCGCCCTTATGAAGTTGTCGGGGAAGTTAAGGCAGGCATTCGCAAGGCGACGGTGTTCAGCAAAGAAGCCAGCCAGCAAAAAATCTATAAGGAACTGTGGGAACGCGCGGACAAAATGGGAGCCGATGCGGTTATCAATGCGAAATACGGCGACAGCCACATTTCCGCGCTGAGTTGGGGCAAGACCAACGCAACCGGAACTGCAATCCGTTTCGTGAGCAAGGCGGCACCGGTCGATGCGGCTCCAGCAGCCGCAGCTGACAAACCAATATTTAGGCTGAGCGATAACGACGGCGCGGACCAAATCCGCGCCGTTTGTTCAATCTCCCGGTGATGCGGCCGATCCCGCCAGCAATCCCCCGTCGAGATGTACTTCGCTGCCGGTCATATAGGCGGCATCATCTGAAGCCAGCAGTAGCGCGATTGCCGCGACCTCTTCTACTGTGCCGAACCGTTTTAACGGCGTATCTGCCACCATCGCTGACTTACGCGCCTCACGGTCGGGGCCGTCACCGATCAGCGCGTCCCACATTGGCGTCAGGATCGCCGCCGGATGGATCGAATTGCAACGGATGTTGAGCCCTTGGCCAGCGCAATAGAGCGCAACCGATTTTGTGTGGTTGCGGATGGCCGCTTTGGATGACGCATAAGCCGCAGCGCCCGGAATGCCGACAAGGCCAGACCGCGACGACATATTGATAATCGACCCCGCCCCCTTGGTTCGCATAGCCCTGATAGCGTAGCGGCAGCCCAAAAAGGTACCGTCGAGGTTGACCGCATGCACTCGGTTCCATTCTTCAAGGCTGGCATGTTCGGGGTCGTGCGAGCCGGGTCCGTCTTCAAAGCCGGTAATGCCTGCGTTGTTCACCACGACATCGATTTGCGGATGAGCAGCGGCCAAGGCATCCCAATCTGCTTCGGACGACACATCGAGTTCGAAGAATGTGCCGCTGACTTCGGTCGCTATCGCGCGGCCAGCTTCGGCATCAATATCGGCAACAATGACATGCGCGCCTTCGTGCGTGAAGCAGCGTACAATCGCCGCGCCGATACCTCTTGCTCCGCCGGTGACGAGCGCGTGTTTGTTTTTGAGATTGGGCATAATTGGGTCCGTTTATGATCTGCGTATCCTCTACAGGCGATATAAGTCTGTGCAATGCGTTGTGCGATTGCCGCGCCGCAGCATGACGCTTGCGTCAAGTGGCGCGCGATATTACATGCGCAGAACTTAATCGTTCGATTAATGCGGCTACAAGGTGTGATTATAAGAAGTCGTAACGGAAGGACTATCATGACTGATTCGCCCACTAAAACAGGCCCGCTAAGCGGCACGCGTGTTATCGAACTCGCAGGCCTTGGGCCGGGCCCGTATGCAGGGCAATTGCTGGCGGATTTGGGTGCAGATGTCGTCGTCATTGATCGGCCCGGCAACGCGACTGTCGGCAAAGCGATAGACGGACGCGGCAAGCGTTCGATGGTGCTCGATCTGAAAAAGCCGGAGGCGGTTGAAGCGCTGCTGAAGCTTGTCGCTTCTGCTGACGTCCTGATTGAAGGCCTGCGCCCCGGTGTGACCGAGCGGATGGGCGTCGGCCCGGATGCGTGTCACGCGATCAACCCCGGCCTCATTTATGGCCGCATGACCGGCTGGGGCCAGAGAGGTCCGTGGAGCCAGATGGCGGGCCACGACATCAATTACATCGGCATGACTGGCGTGCTGAACGCTATCGGCAAAAAGGGCCAACCACCGGTACCGCCGCTCAACATGATTGGCGATTTTGGCGGCGGAACGATGTTCTTGATTACCGGCATTTTGGCCGCGCTGATTGAGCGTGGGCGGACCGGCAAGGGCAACATTGTAGACGCAGCGATAGTCGATGGCACCAACAGCCTGATGAGCTTTGTCCACGGTATGGCGGGGCTTGGCCGTTGGCAAACGGCGCGTGAGGCGAACCTGCTCGACGGCGCTGCGCCTTATTATCGCTGTTACACTACGTCGGATGGCAAGTTCATGGCCGTCGGCTGTATCGAACCACAGTTTTTCGCGGCAATGATGGAGCGCTTGCCCGTCAACGCCGAAGCTTATGGCAAGCAGAATGATTTTTCTGCGTGGAGCAGGCAGCACGAAATTCTTGAAGGCGTTTTCGCTGGCAAAACGCGCGACGAGTGGGAGGCGACTTTCGCCGAAACCGACGCCTGCGTGACGCCGGTGCTCGATTATGTCGAAGCTGCTACCCACCCCGTTAATGCCGAGCGTAAGGCTGTGCTGGCTGCCGACCATTGGCTGCACCCGCAAATCGCACCACGGCTTGATAGTCAGCCGCTCGCCACCCATTTCGAAATTGCAACAAAGGGCGGCGATTACGCCGCTATATTGGCCGAGGCAGGTTTTGCCGAGGCCGGTATCTCCCAATTGATCGCGGCGGGCGCCGTGGTTACAAACAAGGACTAAGAAATGACCGAAGCCTATATATACGATGCGGTGCGTAGTCCGCGCGGCAAGGGGCGCTCCGATGGTGCGCTTCACGAAATCACCCCGCTCGATCTGGCGGCACAGGTATTGGCAAGCGTCAAGGACCGCAACGGCTTGGCCCCCGATGCTGTCGAAGACATCGCCTTCGGTTGCGTCTCGCCCGTCGGTGAACAGGGCGCGGTGATCACCCGCACGGCGGCGTTGCAGGCCGGGTATGCGCACACCACATCGGGCATTCAGGTCAACCGCTTCTGCGGTTCGGGACTTGAGGCTTCGAATATTGCTGCGGCTAAAGTGAAGTCGGGGGAATGTGATTTAGCGATAGGCGGCGGTGTTGAGTCGATGAGCCGCGTGCCGATGGGGTCGGACGGGGGCGCATGGCCGGTGGATCCGCGCCCCGCCATTGCCAATTATTTCGTTCCGCAAGGCATATCCGCCGATTTGATTGCGACGATCTACGGTTACAGCCGTGATGATGTGGACGCCTATTCGGTCGAAAGCCAAAAGCGTGCAGCCAATGCGTGGAATGAGAAACGTTTCGCCAAATCGATCTTGCCGATCCGCGATGTCATTGGTGAGGTAATCTTGGACCACGACGAACTGATGCGCCCTGAAACCGATATGCAATCGCTTGGTGCACTGTCTCCGGCATTCCAGATGATGGGCCAAATGATGCCCGGCTTTGATGATATCGCGATCATGCGCTATCCCGAAGTCGAGAAGATCAACCACGTCCACCACGCGGGCAACAGCTCGGGCATCGTTGACGGCGCAGCGGCGGTGCTTATCGGCAACAAGGAAGCGGGCGAGCGGCTGGGTCTAAAACCGCGCGCGCGCATCGTGTCGATGGCGTCGATTGGTTCGGAACCATCGATCATGCTCACCGGGCCCGAGTTCGCCGCGCAAAAGGCGTTGTCGCGCGCTGGCATGGCCAACGGCGACATCGATCTGTGGGAATTGAACGAGGCGTTTGCCGCCGTCGTCTTGCGCTTCATGGATGCGATGAACATCGATCATAGCGATATCAAC
>JANONL010000129.1:0-5223 GCA_031420815.1 Sphingomonadales bacterium
CGCGAAAGCGGGAATCCATGGTCTGACCGTGCCGCGTGGAGGACTGAGCAGGCCATGGATTCCCGATCAAGTCGGGAATGACAAAATTTGGTGTGCTGACGCGGTGTGTGGAGAAGCCGCATGAGCCTGCAAGACAAAGACCGCATCTTCACCAACCTCTACGGCTATCAGGATTTCGGCCTGAAAGCCGCACAAAAGCGTGGGGATTGGGACAAGACTGCAGACCTGATGAAAGTCGGGCAGGACGCGATTATCGAGGAGGTCAAGGCCTCAGGCCTGCGCGGTCGTGGTGGGGCTGGCTTCCCGACAGGCATGAAGTGGAGCTTCATGCCCAAGGCACCGACGCCCGAACGGCCCAATTTCCTCGTCATTAACGCCGATGAATCCGAACCCGGTAGTTGCAAAGACCGTGAGATCATCCGCCATGATCCGCACAAGCTGATCGAAGGCGCGCTGATCGCCGGGTTCGCGATGCGCGCGCGCGCGGCCTATATCTACATTCGCGGCGAGTATATTTTCGAGGCGAAGGTGCTCGAAAAGGCTGTCGCCGAGGCGTATTCGGCGGGACTGCTCGGGAAGAACGCAGCGAAGTCGGGCTATGATTTCGACGTCTTCGTCCACCGGGGCGCGGGCGCATATATCTGCGGCGAAGAAACCGCGATGATCGAAAGCCTTGAGGGCAAGAAGGGCCAGCCGCGCTTGAAACCGCCATTCCCGGCGGGCGCGGGGCTGTACGGATGCCCGACCACGGTCAACAATGTCGAGAGCATCGCGGTCGTGCCGTCGATCCTGCGGCGCGGCGCGGCGTGGTTCAAAAGCTTTGGCCGCGAAAATAACCACGGCACCAAGCTGTTTCAGATTTCAGGCCATGTCGAAAAGCCGTGCGTCGTCGAAGAAGAAATGAGCATCCCGTTCCGCGAGCTGATCGAAAAGCATTGCGGCGGCATCCGCGGCGGATGGGACAACCTGCTCGCGGTCATCCCCGGCGGATCGTCGGTGCCTTTGGTGCCCGCCGCGATGATGATGGACGTGCCGATGGATTTCGACGGCTGCAAAGAAGTCGGTTCTGGCCTTGGCACCGCAGCAGTGATTGTCATGGACAAGAGCACCGACATCGTCCGCGCGATTTCGCGGTTGAGCTATTTCTACAAGCATGAAAGCTGCGGCCAATGCACGCCGTGCCGCGAAGGCACTGGCTGGATGTGGCGCGTGATGGAACGGATGCGCGAAGGCAATGCCGACGTGTCGGAAATCGATACGTTGTTCGAAGTGACCAAGCAGGTCGAAGGCCATACCATCTGCGCGTTGGGCGATGCGGCGGCATGGCCGATCCAGGGGCTGATCAAGCATTTCCGGCCCGAGATGGAGCGACGTATTGCGGAGCGTGATGGAATGCTGGAGGCGGCGGAATGAGGGCTGGCATTCAATCCATTGTTCTTGCTGCGTTATCGCTGATGTGTTCGCCTTTGTTTGCCGGACCAGTGGCGGAGCAGGGTAAAAGTGTGCTTGATCCTGCACCGGCAGATCGGCCCAATCGTAAGATGTCCGATTCTGATCGGGCACGGCACATGACAAACGATTTTGCCACATGCGTTGTGAAATCGTGGCCGCGCCAAGTGGAACGTGCAGTCGTTTTGACGCCCGCCTTGTCATATAAGGCACTTGCTAAACTAGCCACTAGCGAATGTTTGGTGTCAGGGCAGCTTTTTATACCGAACCAGTTGATGCGAGGTGCTGCATACCGTGCTCTGTATATTCGGGACTATCGAAAGCAAGTTCCAAGCCCTTCAGTTTCTGTCGTGGAATCTGCTCGCACCACCGATAGCGATTCCTATTCTCAGGAACTCGGAAGATTAAATAGTTTTGGGAGTTGTGTCGCTCGGGCAAATCCTAATGCTGCCCATTCTTTGGTGTTGGCAAATGCTGCGACTTCCGATGAAGCAAGCGCAATTGACGCTTTACGCCAAAACCTTGCTGATTGTTTGCCAGGAGGGACGTCGGTCAAGTTTACCAAAAGCGTGTTGCAGGGTTTGTTGGCGGAGGTCCTCTATCGTGAAGCCCAAATGCCGGTCGGCTTGGCGCAGGGAAGTCAATAATGCCTAAAGTCACCGTAGACGGCCTCGAAATCGAAGTTCCGGCAGGCGCGACTGTCTTGCAGGCGTGCGAGCTTGCGGGGAAGGAAATTCCGCGTTTTTGCTATCATGAAGGCCTGTCCATTGCGGGCAATTGCCGCATGTGCCTTGTCGAGGTTGCCCCCGGGCCGCCCAAGCCGCAGGCGAGTTGCGCGCTGCCCGCGACCGAAGGGCAGATCATCAAGACCGATAGCGCGATGGTCAAAAAGGCGCGCGAAGGGGTGATGGAGTTTCTGCTCATCAACCACCCGCTCGATTGCCCGATTTGCGATCAGGGCGGCGAGTGTGATTTGCAGGACCAGAGCGTCGCTTATGGTCGCGGCGCGTCGCGTTATGACGAGAACAAGCGCGCGGTGACCGAGAAATATATGGGGCCACTCGTTAAAACAGTGATGACCCGCTGTATCCAGTGCACGCGCTGCATTCGCTTTGCCGAGGAAGTGGCGGGCATCGAGGAAATCGGCGCGATCGGGCGCGGCGAGAATATGCAGATCACCAGCTATCTCGAACGCGCGGTGACCAGCGAGCTGTCGGGCAATGTCGTCGATTTGTGCCCGGTCGGCGCGCTAACGTCCAAACCTTACGCCTTCGAAGCGCGGCCGTGGGAGCTGAAGAAGACACCGAGCATCGACGTCATGGATGCGGTCGGCACCAACATTCGCCTCGACAGCCGGGGCAGGGCCGTGCTGCGCGCGTTGCCGCGCATCAACGACGATGTGAACGAGGAATGGGCGTCGGACAAGACACGTCATGCAGTTGACGGGTTGACGCATCGGCGGTTGGACAAACCTTATGTGCGTAAGGATGGCAAGCTGGTTGCGGTTAGCTGGGGCGAGGCTTTTGCGGCGATTTCGGATGTTTGCAAAAGTGCCGCGCAGAGCATATCTGTGGTTGCGGGTGATCAGGTTGATTGCGAGACCATGTTTGCGGCAAAATTACTTGCAAATTCAATGGGTTGCATTGGATTGGAAGGGCGCCAAACTGGTCTCGCCTATGATGTTTCGAGCCTTTCGGCTGTGAACTTCAATACGACCATCGCCGCGCTCGAAAATGCCGATGTGATTTTGCTGGTCGGCAGCGACCTGCGCCGCGAAGCGCCGTTGGTGAACACGCGCATCCAGAAAGCGGTCCGCAAACGCGGGGCGAAGGTTTTTGCCATCGGTCCAGTGACTGATCTGACTTACAAGGTCGAGTGGCTGGGTGATGACCTGTCGGCGTTAACGAAAACGCCCAAAGCACTGGCCGAAGCGCTGAAGGCCGCCGAACGCCCCGCGATCATCGTCGGCGGCGGGGCACTTCGCTATGAGGGCGTTCACGGCGCGGCGCTGGCGTTTGCCAAGAAATACAAGCTGGTCAATGATGGCTGGAACGGCTTCAATGTCCTGCATTTCGCGGCGGCGCGGATGGGCGGGTTGATGCTCGGCTATGCTTTTGACGGCGGTATCAAGGCGCTCGCGGCGAAGAAACCGAAGCTCGCATTCTTCCTCGGCGCGGACGAAGTTGACTATGGATTGTTCGCTGACAGCTTCAAAGTTTATGTCGGCCATCACGGCGATGTTGGCGCAGCGCACGCAGACGTCATTCTGCCAGGTGCTGCTTATAGCGAAAAATCAGGAACTTATGTTAATCTGGAAGGCCGCGTACAACGGGGCGAGCGTGCGGTATTCCCGCCGGGCGATGCGCGCGAGGATTGGGCAATTTTCCGTGCGCTTTCCGATGTGCTTGGCAAGCGCCTGCCATTTGACACCATCGAAGCCCTTCGCGCCGAAATGGCGAAGGCTGTTCCGGCGCTCGGCACCGAAGGCCTCGCCGATTATGGCTGGAGCGAACCGAAATTGTCCGCGACCGTCAGCGGAAAAATCGCCGATTACCCGATCAAGGATTTCTACCTCACCAACGCGATTTGCCGCGCATCGGAAACGATGCAGCGCTGTTCGAGCGAGCTGGTGCATAACGAGCAGTTTCTGGAGGCTGCGGAATGAGCCTCTACCTCGCCATCCCAAATTGTGTCATTCCCGACTTGATCGGGAATCTATGGTCTGCACTCTCATCCATGCGGAACGGTCACGCCATGGATTCCCGCCTTCGCGGGAATGACAGGGGTTTTGTTGAGGGGCTCGGCGCATGACCGCCTTCTTCCAAGATTTCTATTTCTTCGGCATCCCGTGGTTTCATATTACGATGTCTTACGAAGCAGCATGGTTTACCGCGACGATCGCTGGCATCCTCCTCATCGCGCTGCCGTTGATGCTTTCCGTTGCCATGATAATCTACGCCGACCGCAAAATCTGGGCGGCAATGGCGCTCCGCCGTGGCCCCAACGTCGTCGGTCCATTCGGTTTGCTGCAATCTTTCGCCGATGGCCTCAAGGTATTCCTGCAAGAAACCATCATTCCGTCGGCCTCCAACCGGGGCCTATTCCTGATCGCGCCGATCATTACTTTCACGGTGGCGCTGATGGCGTGGGCGGTTATTCCGTTCAATTCGGGCGCGGTGCTGGCCGATATCAATGTCGGCTTGCTCTACATTCTCGCGATCAGTTCATTGGGCGTTTACGGCGTGGTGATTTCGGGTTGGGCGTCGAACTCCAAATATCCGTTTTTCTCCGCGATGCGCGCTGCGGCGCAGATGATTTCCTACGAAGTCTCGATCGGTTTCGTTCTGATTTCGGTTGTTTTGTGGGCAGGCACATTCAACATGGGCGGCATTGTCGAGGCGCAGCGCGACCATGTGTTCGGCTTTGTCAACGCGTTTGGGCTAAACCCGTTGCTGTTCCCGATTGCGGTGGTGTTCTTCATCTCGTCGCTCGCCGAAACCGCCCGCGCACCTTTCGATTTGACCGAGGCGGAAAGCGAGTTGGTCGCGGGTTATCAGACCGAATATAGCTCCATGAGCTTCGCGCTGTTCTGGCTCGGCGAATATGCCAATGTGCTGTTGATGTGCACGCTGAACGCAGTACTGTTCTGGGGCGGATATCTGCCGCCGATCGACTGGGCGCCGCTGTACATGGTGCCGGGCATCATCTGGCTGTTCGCCAAAATCCTGTTTTTCTTCTTCCTGATGAGCTGGGTAAAGGCCACCGTGCCGCGTT
>JANONL010000130.1:0-5884 GCA_031420815.1 Sphingomonadales bacterium
ACGCCGGATACCCCTTGAGCAGCTATCCCTAATTGTTGCGCAGCGGCTTCCGACAGATCCATCAACCGGTCATTGGCAAATGGCCCGCGATCATTGACCCGAACCAGTATCGTGCGACCGGTATCGAGCGCGGTGATCTCGACATAGCTTGGCAAAGGCAATGTTTTATGCGCGGCGGTTACGCCTGCGGGCATGAACGCCTCACCATTAGCTGTTGGCCGTCCGGCAAGTTCGGCACCGTAAAAGCTCGCATAGCCGACCTCGTCGTAATTTGCGACGTCAACCGGCGTGTATGTCGTGCTGCCAACGGTAAAGGGTGGACCTATCTTGCCGGGAACGTCGCTAACGCTGCTTTGGGCCGATGTTACCGGCATGGTTGAAGCGGTTTCTGGTCCGCCCCTGTCCGTTACGCCATCAATGCTGCCACATGATCCAAGCACGAACAGCGACGCCAATGCACCGCCAAGTTTAGTTGCGTACCTCATCGGCTAATAACCCCACAGAAAGTGCGTAAAAATTCGAACAGTTATAGTCCAATATCACACGGTAGTTGCCGCCAAGTAAATAGGCTGTGTTTCCAATGCCATCCGGCTCGATCAACGTCGCCATCATATTGTCTTTCGGCCAGAAACCGCGTTGTGGTGCGACGCCAAGCTGCCGCCATTCAGCAATGGTTTTCCACTGACTATGACGCGCAAAAACGCGCGGACAACGCGGGGCAACGGTTCTTGACTGGATCGAAGCACGGTTGAATGCGGACGGCACCTTCACCGCAAAACCCCATTCCTCGCCGCGCCGCCAACCCGCGTTGACGAAATAATTGGCTATCGACGTCATCGCATCGACTTCGCTTTTCCAGATATCGGCATAGCCATCGCCGTCACCGTCACGCGCCAGTTTCAGATATACCGACGGTAGAAACTGCGGCTTGCCGAGCGCGCCTGCCCAGCTACCGGTGATTGCATATTGCGGCACACCGCGGTCGATCATTTTTAGGACCGCGACCAGCTCGGCCTCGAACAATGTTCGCCGACGGCCTTCATAGGCGAGCGAGGCCAGTGCTTCAGGCGCATTGTAGTTGCCGGTCACCGTGCCGTAATTGGTTTCGTGGCCATAGATCGCGATCATCATTTCTTCGGGGACGCCGGTTTGCGCCTCGATCCGCGCCAGCAACGGCCTTAGCTCGGTATATTTTGAGCGGCCCCGACCAATGCGGGCAGCATCGACATGCTTTGCTTTATACGGGGCGAACATCGGTATTGGTGCATCGGTAGCACCCTCCGGCTGAGCCCGGTCGAGCTGCACAACACGTTCGTTATAGTTAAGCGATGGTAGCACGCGGTCCAGCGTTGCCGCCGACACCCCTTCGCGCACCGCGCGCTGGCGAACCTGTGCTAAATATTGACGAAATCCAGTGTCAGTTTGAACGCTAGTGACAACAGGCGCTACGGATACATTTTGCGCACCGCTCGCTTGCGTCAACAGCGAGGCCGCCGCGCAAAAACTTGCCGAAAACCAATGTTTACGCTTCGCCAACTCATCGATCCCCAAATTTCAAGTTAAACCATAGTGACAGATAGCCATGGACCTGTGAATCCCTTTAGTCTTGGCTACGCAACCATCTGTCGCACTTCACCTGGCGAACGTAACGCAGAAAGCCTTGAATTCCTAAAGGCGAACCGTTAGGGCGCGCGTTGAAGCGGACAGGTGGCCGAGTGGTTTAAGGCAACGGTCTTGAAAACCGTCGTAGGTGGAAGCTTACCGTGGGTTCGAATCCCACCCTGTCCGCCAAATTTTTCTTGCAATTGGAACCACTCCCACGCTAGCCAATGGTCATCGGGATCACGCAACCTCCCGGTCAGGCGTCAGCCCAAGCGTTGCCTTTCCTGCCCGTTTTCACTGGCTTGTAAGGCTTGGAACAATTGATGACGCCCACTTCTCTTTCGCCAAGTTTCTCAGAACTGGTGCATGTTTTTGTCCGTATCGGCTGCCTCAGCTTTGGCGGACCTGCCGGACAAATTGCTCTCATGCACCGCGAGTTGGTCGAGGACCGCAAATGGATCAATGAAGAGCAATATCTTCACGCACTGAATTTTTGCCATCTGCTGCCCGGGCCGGAAGCGCAACAACTGGCGACATGGATTGGCTGGCGGCTGCACGGCGTCAAGGGCGGGCTGGCGGCAGGTATGCTTTTTGTCGTTCCCGGAGCGTTTGTCATTCTTGCGCTATCGATTCTGTACGCGTACGCTGCAAACTTCGACTGGTTCGCCGCATTGTTTCTCGGTATCAAGGCGGCTGTACTCGCCATCGTCGTGCAAGCTTTGATACGCATCGGTGGTCGGGCGCTGAATACCCGTTTTAAACAAATTGTCGCTGTCATTGCCTTTCTAGCGCTGTTTCTGTTCAACTTGCCCTTTCCGGTGGTGGTGCTCGGTGCGGGCGTGATCGGCATCATCGTGACTTCCAAACGCCCTGAGTGGCTCGCCCTCAAGGCTAGCAGCGTTGCTCTTCCCGGTGGACCCGGGCCGTGGGGTGCCACGCTGCGAACGGTGCTCGTCTGGCTGGCGATTTGGGCAGCACCGATGCTGGTCGTGTTGATGACGGTTGGACCAGACCATGTCCTCTGGCACATCGGCAGCTTTTTTTCGCAGCTCGCCGTAGTCACCTTCGGCGGGGCTTATGCCGTGCTTGCGTATATGGCGCAGGAGGCGGTGCAAGGCTACGGCTGGCTCTCGGCGGGCGAGATGGCTGACGGCTTAGGGTTGGCGGAAACCACGCCTGGGCCACTAATCATGGTGACGCAGTTTGTCGGTTATCTAGCGGCGTTCCGTGCGCCGGAGCCGTTCACGCCGCTGGTTGCCGGGATCATCGGCGCTGCGCTGACCACCTGGGTTACCTTTGCACCCTGTTTCCTGTGGATTTTCGCCCTCGCTCCGTGGATTGAGCGGCTTGAAAACGCGAAATGGTTGAAAGGCGGATTGGCGGTGCTGACCGCCGCTGTGGTCGGCGTTATTGCCAACCTGACCGCCTGGTTTGCGCTGCACGTACTGTTCGCTACCGTCAACGAAAGCCAAATCGGTCAGGTGCGGCTCTACATCCCCGAATGGAGCAGCTTTAGCTGGCAAGCCGCTGTGCTCGCTATGTTAGCGGCGGTGCTGATATTCCGGTTGGGTTGGAATGTCATTCGCGTGCTTGCCGCAGTCGGCCTTGGCGGACTGGCGCTAGGCTGGTTGACCTGAGCGCCGTCAACGCCGATCATTTTTCAAGCGAGAGCTTGGCGCCGCTATCGATATTTTCGTTGAACGCCGACACGACGCTATCGACCAGCCCCTGTACCTCTTCATTGGCATATTGCTCGGCGTCCTTGGCGTTCGAACCAAAAGAGCGCTCCGACTTCACCAAAATGTCGTGATAAGCCGTGCGCTGCGCCGCGCATGCGGTTTCGGTCGTCTTGACAAACGAACTCGGCGAAACCTTTTCGCCGACCGCCGTGTTGTGCGTTTCGATCATACAATTGTTGAACGCCTTGCGCGCATCATCGAGCGGATCGCCCTTCATTGCGGCCATGCTCAACATGGTTGCTGCGACTAAAGTCAACATATCAGTAACCCCCAGTTACTTATCCTGTTCGGTCTTTGTGACCACTATCCCAACTGAATATCACAATCAGGCTGCTGCAATCAATGCACCTGCGACGATTGACCTAAGCTGAATTAGTCGATGAGTTTACCACCTTTTACAACGGCATTGACGTTCTCCAGCTCGCGCACATTAACCAGCGGATCGCCGTCCACTGCGATGATGTCTGCGAAGCGCCCGACAGCAATCGCGCCAACATCCTTTTCGCGGCCCAGCGCCATCGCTCCGTTCCGCGTCGCGGCCTGAATTGCCTGTAACGGCGTCATCCCATATTCGACCATCGTCTTGAACTGACCGCCAACCTGCCCGTGTGGCATTACCCCCGCATCCGACCCGAATACCATCTTTACGCCAGCCTTATGGGCCTTGCGAAAATTATCACGCTGGATTTGGGCGACTTCGCGGTCCTTACGGAGATTATCCTCCAGCACGCCGTTCTTTGCGCCTTCCGATTGGGTGTAGTCGGTGTTGAAGATGTCCATCGAGAACCAGACCGGCTGCTTGCGTTCGACCGCCAGACGGATACCCTCGTCATCGACAAGGCTGGCATGTTCTATGGTGTCGATGCCGCCCTTGATAGCCGCCTTGATACCGTCGGCGCCGTGGGCATGGGCGGCAACGCGCAGGCCCCATTGATGCGCTTCGTCGGCGATGATGCGCAGCTCGCCTTCGGTCAATTGTTGCTGGCCCGGCTCGGTATTGCGCGAGAACACGCCGCCGGTGGCACAAACCTTGATGACCTCGGCACCGTATTTGCGCTGGCGGCGGACCTGATAGCGCAGTTCATCGGGGCTGTCGGCGATGCCTTCCTCTTTCTCGGCTTTCTCCAGTGACGGCGGCAGGAAGGTTGAATCACAATGTCCGCCGGTCGCCCCCAGCGCAAAGCCTGCCGGGACAATACGCGGTCCCATAGTGTAGCCGTTCTCGATCGCCTGTTTCAGCCCGATATCGTTGCGATTGCCCGACCCCACGTTACGCACAGTGGTGAACCCGGCCTTCAGCATCGCTTGGGCATTGCCGACGGCGGTCATGCCCCAGAAACTGTCGGTAAACTCCAGCCCGCGATAACCGCCAATATCGGCGGGGCTGTCCAAATGGACGTGCATGTCGATCAGACCGGGCAGGATCGTCTTGCCGGACAGATTAATGTGTTTGACGTCGCTCCCCCACTTCACGGTGCGCGCATCGGCGATGCTGGTGATGCGGCCGTCAGGACCAACGAATATCGCCGGGTTGTCGATGACTTTGCCGGTGAGAACGTCGATCATTTTATCAGCGGTGATGACGGTGTTTTCCGCCATCGCGGCGGTCGAAAGTGTGAACGCGCAAGCAAGCGCGACCGTTATGATTCGCCGTTTGCCAGTGTCGACAGGTTTTACAAAGGTAGCGATGTTCAGCCCACGCCCACAAGAAATTGTCTTTTGCACATCATCTTTAGTCATATCTGTTCCGAACCTTCTGAATGATGCGTTGTTCAACATCGAGGCACCATGTCAAAATCGAAAGCTGTAGAACAGCGAAAAAATGCGGGCGCTATTGTTATGGCGTAAGGGCGGAGGGGAATTTAGCCTGCCGTTGCTGTTCGCGATACGCAATCACCGCCGCCGCGCCGAGCGCAAAGGATGTGCCTAGCATCCACCCGCCGATAACATCGGTCGGCCAGTGCACGCCAAGCATGATCCGCGACAGGCCGGTGAGAATAATCATAATCGCCGCCGCCAACTGCCACAGCGGATGCCGCGCCTGCGGGACCAGCATGATGAAAAGAATGTAGACCACGGCGGCGTTGTTCGCGTGACCGCTGGGGAAGGCAGGGCTGCTGATCGGGTCTAGATGCGCCACCAGATCGGGCCGGATGCGCCCGAAAAATATCTTCATGATATCCGAAGTGAATGCCGAAACCAATGTCGTCAGCCCCATCGCCAGCCCCGCACCCCAGCCCCACCAGCGCCAAAGCGCGGCGGTCAGGATGGTGACGACGATATAGCGCTGAACCCCGCCGCCAAACCAGCTGATGCCTTGCATGATCAGGATGAGCCAGTCGGGAGAAACACCGCGCTGCATATTAAGCGCGTGCGACACGACGAGGTCGAAGGCGTGGAACCAACCAGCGGTGACGGCGTAACCGAGGACGACGACTATAATAAACAGCAATACAGCTGTGGCCATTAAGCTTGTTGGCAGGCGAAACGGTCTGGTCACAGAAATGGGAAAAGTGCCTTAATCGTAACCTTGGCGGCATCAC
>JANONL010000131.1:0-16437 GCA_031420815.1 Sphingomonadales bacterium
GCTGGAGGACTGGCTGAAATACGGCACGCGCGACAGCGTGGCTTTTTACGCGTTTCGCGAACCCAAAAGCGCCAAGCAATTGCACTTGGGTGTGGTACCAAAGGCGGTGGACGAGTATTTCCAGTTCCGCGCAGCCTGGCACGACCAACCGCTAGAAAAGCGACTGGGTAATCCGGTGCACCACATCCATAATGGCAATGTGCCATTGGGGCAGCCACCGGTGACATTCGGCCTGGTGCTGAATCTTGTCGGTGTGCTTGGAGCAGGCATTACGCCCGAAAAGGTTGCGGGATATCTGGACAACTACATCGGCGCGCCAACCAATGATGCGGAATTAAACAATCTCATTGATTTGGCCGTCGCCTATAACCGCGATTTCGTGGCTCCCACTTTGCAGCGGCGTAAGCCCGAAGGCGTTGAGGTTGCGGCCCTAATGAGGCTCGATGCGGAGCTCGCCGCATTGCCAGCCGATGCCACCGCAGAGGACATTCAGAACATCGTTTACGCCATCGGCAAAGACGGCGGTTTCGAGAACCTGCGCGACTGGTTCAAGGCGTTGTACGAAACGTTGCTGGGGTCGAGCGCAGGGCCGCGGATGGGCAGCTTCATCGCGCTTTACGGCATCGAAAACACCCGCAAGCTGATCGCCGAGGCGCTGGCATGAACGGGCGGACCGCAAACGAGCTGGCGCTGGATCTGCTCAGCAGAGACCTCGCGTCGCTCTCGCCGCTTGAACGCGATGTTATCGAACGCATTGCATCGCGCAAGGTGCTCACCCGCGACCATAGCGAGCACCCCCGGAATATGGGTTTTGGCGCGCGGCTGGCCGACCGGGTTGCTGCAGTTGGTGGTTCGTGGGGCTTTATCAGTTCGTTTGGCATCGTGCTGTTCGGCTGGATGCTGATAAACTCGCCGATGCTCAAAAGCGTCGGGGTGCAATTTGACCCTTTTCCCTTTATTTTCCTCAACCTGATGCTGTCGATGCTCGCGGCCATTCAGGCGCCGATCATCATGATGAGCCAGAACCGGCAGGGCGAAAAAGACCGGATTGCAGCCAAGCATGACTATCAGGTCAACCTGCGCGCCGAGATGGAAATTTTGCTGCTGCATGAGAAACTGGAGCATATTATGGGCGAGCTCGATACAATCAAAACGGCGTGCGGTGTGGAGCCAAAATCATGAGCGTCATTGCCGCCCGCCTCTACCGCGATGGCAAGACGTTGGCCGATCTTGATCTGTCCAAACCGATCCCGCATGTCGAAAAGCCGAGTGACTTCATCTGGATCGGTCTGCACGAACCCGACGACGGCGCGTTGAAACGCATACAGGAGCATTTCGGGCTGCACCAGCTGGCGGTCGAGGACGCGCTCGACCCGCGACATCTGCCGAAGATGGAGCCATATGGCGACCATTTGTTTTTAGTTGCGCGCACGGCGCATCTAAACAATGACAAAATCGAATATGGCAATACCGCGATTTTTGTCGGGCGTCAGTTCATTATTACGGTCCGCCACGGTTCCGACCGCGCGCACACCCCGCTGCGCGCTCAGTTGGAGGCGACGCCGTGGCTGTTGAAGCATGGTCCGGATTATGTGCTGCACGCGATTATGGACTTCGTCGTTGACGGCTATTTCCCGGTTGTCGACGCGCTGGAGGAAAAGGTGCTGGCGATGGAGGATCACGCCATCGACGCTTTTCTGGACCGTACCGAAACCTCGCGCCTGTTCACGCTGAGGCGTGAATTATACAAACTGCAACGGATATTGGGACCGATGGAAGACCTGGCGAGCCAGTTCCTTAATCTGCACCTCCCCCAAATCGACGAGAATATTCAACCCTATTTCCGCGACCTTCTAGACCATATCCGCCGGGTCATTTACCGCGTGGCCGGGTTACGCGACACGCTGACGTCGGTGATCGAAACCAGCGTTTTGCTCGAACAGCAACGGCAAGGTGCGACAACCCGGCAGTTGGCGGCTTGGGCCGCGATTTTGGCTGTGCCGACGGCAATTGCCGGGGTCTACGGGATGAACTTTGACATCATGCCCGAACTGCGCTGGGAATATGGATATTATGTCGTTGTCGGAGCGATGGCGACGGTTTGTTTGTCGCTTTACGTCCGGTTTAAGCGGGCCGGGTGGCTTTAATCAGCACCTGCTGCATCATGTCGAGATAGCTGTTGGTAATTGTCATGCGCGGATGATAACCGCCGTCGCCCAGCAGCGCATGCGCGCGGGGCAGGTGGTAGCACGGCACCCCCATGAACAGATGATGCTCGCTATGGAAGTTCACCCAATACGGCGCGACGGTGGTCCGCTCCAGCATATTGGCATAGGTCGTGCGGGCATGGGTGAACGGGTCTTCGCTGCCCGTTGTGGTGCAGGCATGTTCGGCAATGTTACGGACACGCAGGAACAGCTGAAACGTCGTTGCCAGCGCCGCGAACCAGAGAAGATATGGTGTCCAGCCCCATAGCAGCAGCGACACGGCGAGCAGGATAGCTTGCACCGTCAGGAAACGCCCGACGGTTTTGGCGACAGCAATTCCGGCGGCGTTGGGAGGGCCGAGCCCCGTTCTGCTTTGCTCCTGCTTGTTGAACGGCGTTCCGGCGACTGTACTGCGCTTTGCGAGTTCAGTGGTCTTACCCTCCAGGATTGCGCGTACACCCCTCGCAGCCATGCGAAATTGCGAGGAGCGCTGCTTGAAAAATGTTTGACCGGTCAAATCACGCACCACCTTCCGCCACAGGCTGGTGCTGCTCGTCGGGAACGGCGCGGACAGGCCGAGATCGGGATCTTCGGGTTGCTGCGTGAAACGGTGGTGGGTCAAATGATAGGCACGGTAGCTTTGTAGATCACTGCCGACCGACGCGCCGCTTGGCCACTCGCCCAGCCAGTTGTTGAGCTTGCGGTTGGGGTGCAGCAGGCCATGCGCACCGTCATGCATCAGGATTGCCAGCCCGAGCTGACGCCCGCCGAGCACCGCAAGAACGATCGGAGTGACGACCAATCCGGCAAACCAGTGATAATCCCACGCCGCTGCACCGCCAAAAGCCGCCAGCGATACAATCAGCCAGCCGTGCACGACCAGCCAAATGCCGCGCCGACCTGAAACAGCGGTAATCGCTTTCCAGTCTTCGGCGCCGAATATCTGGCGCGGATTGGCGGCTTTTACCGCAGGCATGACATCATTTTCTCCATCATGCCGATAGTATACTCCAAAGCGCCGCCAGCATCAAATGCGCTACGGAATGGTGTCGGTCTAGACTATCGATGCTTTCACCCAACCAACCTCGGGTGCGTCCATATCTACGGCCTCGCCAAGCTCGTAAACATTGCGGTAGCCGTATCCATAGAGGTTGA
Source organism: Sphingomonadales bacterium (assembly GCA_031420815.1). Taxonomy (GTDB): domain Bacteria; phylum Pseudomonadota; class Alphaproteobacteria; order Sphingomonadales; family Sphingomonadaceae; genus Sphingorhabdus_B. The sequence continues at coordinate 3,363 of JANONL010000131.1, forward strand.
TGAAGGTCTGGATATTGAGCGCCAACTCGACGCGCTTGGTGGCAACCGGACGGCGGTTGTTGGTGAAGTTGTTGTTGCAGTAGATCAGGATTTCGCGGTCCGGGTTCGCGCCGATAACGTCGGCCAAAGCCTGGGTGGTGAAATCGGGCAACGGCAGGTTGACTGCGCCCTTGATATGGCCCTCGGCAAAGGCTTGCGCCGACCGGGCGTCGAGCAACAGCACGTCAGGTCGTTCCGCCCGCGCCTGAAAGTCGGCCAAAGTAATCAACCGCTCCCGACGAATCGGTGCAACTTGCGATGTCAGTTCGGTGTAGCCGTCGAAATCGATCAGCGGGCTGCCGGGGGCATTCTGCGCCAGCACGGGCGACGTCGCCAGCACGGCAACGGCCATCAAATAACGCAAGCGCATGAGCATTCTCCCTTTATCGACGGGAGAATGCTCTGCCTGATTTGAACGACCGGTGAACGCTATTTCGACGCAGCAATCCAGCCGTCGATCTTCTTTTCGAGCACCGCCAGCGGTAGCGCGCCGGTGTTCAGTATCTGGTTGTGAAATTCGCGCACGTCGAACTTCTTGCCCAGTTCCTTCTGCGCCTTGGCTTTCAACCGCAGGATCGTGAGCGCGCCGATCTTGTAGGCCAGTGCCTGCGATGGAATGGCGATGTAGCGCTCTACTTCGGCGGTCGCGTCGGTTTTGCCCATGTCGCTGTTCGCGAGCATATATTCGATCGCCTGATCGCGGGTCCAGCCTTTGCTGTGAAGGCCGGTATCGACCACCAGCCGCATCGCGCGGAGCATTTCGTCGGAGAGCGTGCCGAAACGCTGATACGGGTCTTTGAACAGGCCCATGTCATAGCCCAAAGTCTCGGCATACAATGCCCAGCCCTCGACATAGGCGGTGTTCCCGCCAAAGCGCATGAATGCGGGCAGCGCCTCGTTTTCCTGCGCGATGCTGATCTGGAAATGATGCCCCGGCGCACCTTCGTGGAGGTAAAGCGTGGTCATCCCCGGCGTCGTCCGGCTGGGTAGGTCATAGGCGTTGAAATAGAATGTCCCGGGGCGCGAACCATCGGGTGTGCCATTCTGGTAGGAACCGCCAGCTTCATATTTTTCGCGGAATTCCTCATAGGGTTTGATTTCCAGCGGGGCCTTGGGAAGATATTTGAACTGGCCCGAAATCTTTGCATCGACAGTTTTGCCAATGGCATAAAAGCCATCGGTCAAACCCTGACGGCTTGCCGGTTTGAACTTGGGGTCGGTCCGCAAATGGTTGAAAAATTCAGGCAGCGTACCTTTGAAACCGACCTCTTTCTTAATCGCGTCCATCCCAGTTTTGATCCGGTCGACTTCTGACAGGCCCAGCTTATGGATTTCATCGGCTTTGAGCGGCAGGGTCGTCGTTTGCTCGATAAGATATTGATAAAGACCTTCGCCGCCCTTCATATAGGACAGGCCGACGCCTTCGCGAGCCAATGGCAGGTAACTGTCACGCAGGAAGTCGCGCAACCGGGCGTTAACGGGGTAAAGACCCTGTTCGATGACGTCGCGGTACTCGGCGGTCAATCGCACCTTGTCGGCATCGCTGAAGCCTTCGGGAAATTTGGTTGCCGGGCCGTAATAAGGCGACTCTTCGGTTTTCTGTGCCAGTTGCGTATTCAACTGGTCGATCACATTGGTGATGGTCAGCTTGGTTTCGAACACACCCGACGCCATGCCCTGGCGGAAGCGATCAATCGAGCGGTCCATCAGTATGATGTATTCTTTGTGGCGCTTCAGGTTGTTGTCATAATCGACAACGGTCTTGAACGGCGCTGCCCCTTGGCCGCTGGCAAAGGTCGGGTAGAATGTGTGGAAGCCAAAGAAATGGTTGACCGGCCGGACCACCGTTAAATCCATGATTTCCTTCGACAGGCCTTTCAGGGCATCGACCTGGTTTTGTTTGAACACGTCGTAGGCGATCTGATCGGTGGCGTTCAGCTTGGCGCGATCAATGCCGTTCAATTTCTCCAGATTGGCTTCGGCAGCCTTGCGTTCGCCGGCGAAATATTCGTCGCTGACGAAGTCGCCGAGATGGTCGGCATAACGCATGTCACCGCGAAACAGAGCGTTCAATGGATTGCGCTTCAGATTGGCTTCGTCATCCTCGGCAAAAATAGTGGCAAGACGCTTGCCCTCGGTGAGCGTGACATTTTCCACGGGCGCTGTCTGCGCGTGGGCTGTTATGCTCAGCGGTGCAAGTAAAGCAGCGGTCGCAAGCAGCAGAATTTTCGGGGATTTCATGGGGTTTTCTCCAAGTGACGAACATGCCGCAAAAGCAGCGTTGCATCTCGGCTGTTTCGCGCGGCGGACGGCAAGACGCAATAAAATTTCGACAGACGGCAATTACCGGCCTTCCGGTGACGGAACTTCAACCGATTATGCATTACGTATATCGGATAGTCACGGTCACGCCTAAGTCACTTTCGTTTTGTTGGTATGTCGGAACAACAGTTCTAACGCGACCGCGCTTGTTATCTTGCAGTCTAACACGCGGTAATCGGGGGGAATTTATGTTAAAGCCTTCGTTGCCTGCTACCGGGCGATTGATATTGCTGGTTGATGATGAGCCGTTGGTTCGGGCTGGAACGGCTTTGATGCTGGAGGAACTCGGCCACCGGGTCATTCAGGCTTTGACGGCGGTACAAGGGCTGGTGCTGCTGGAAGAAAACAATGCAATTGAAATGCTGATCACCGATTTTCGCATGCCGGATATGGACGGGCTGCAATTTATTGCGCGAGCAAAGGAAATGCGTCCGGCCATTACCGCCTTATTGATGACCGGATATAATGCCGATGATCCCCGCTTTGCCGATGTTGCGACACCACGGCTGGCCAAACCGTTCGGCTTTGATGCGCTGGAGGCCGCGCTCCTAAAAGCTTTATAACGCTCTCTTCTCGGAGCCATCACACATGGAAGAAAAACGTTTTTCGGTTGACGCGAGGCCTGGCCAACACATTGCGCAGCGTTTTGGAGTTGGCGTGAGGTTTCGCCTCACGCCTTGGGGGTATTGATCTCCAGCCAGTTGTTCTGCCGGTACCATTTGGTGATGATATGTTTGACGCCCGCCTTAACCGGCGTTCCGGTATGCAGCGTTTTGTAATTCAGCGTGCCATCGGGTTTCACGTTGTTCCAGATCAGCATCATACCGTTTTGGGGTTTGACCCCGATGCCCAAATGCGGGAATTCGGTGGTACCGCCTTCTACGGGTTCATTCAAAAAAATCATCGCGGTCCAGCTGCGTTGGCCGCCTGCTATGCCTTCGGCTTCCCAATAGCTTTGGCTCGGATGAAAGAAATCGTGATGCGATTTGAACTCTTGCCCGACATGGTAACGCTGGCCTTGCATCGTTTCGGCATAGCCGTTGTCGATGCCAAGAACATCGCTCATCCGCGCCTCGACGCGCGACACAAAAGGATCCCATCGGTTCAGGTGGCAACTGTAACTGGTGCGAAAGCCCTCCTGCTCGGTGCCTTTGTAAAGCGTGGAGGGGACGGCCTCGGCATCGATCTTATCGATCAACCCCTTGCAGTCGCCAAGGCTCAGGAATCCCTGATAGACATAAAGCTGCGCGTCGGCATGTTCGACTTTTTGCACCAACGGATTGGCATTCAGCCTCTTGGTGACGTGCGCAGCAATCTTCGCCAGCTTCGCCGGGTCATTATTGCGATCGAATTTGGTGACGGGGACATCTGCTTTCATGGGACGGCTCGAATCATTGAATAATACGACCCCTTACCATGACCCATTCCACTTTTTCGAGAATGCGGACGTCGTCGAGTGGATTGGATGCAACCGCGATCAGGTCAGCCGAATAGCCTATAGCGATTTTACCGATCTCGCTTTCCAGGCCCAGCGTCTCTGCAGCCACGGTGGTCGCGCTGGCGACGGCCTCTTTATTGGTCATACCCGCCTTCACCATCAGCGCAAACTCGCCAGCATTTTTACCGTGTTCGAACACGCCGGCATCTGTGCCGAAAGCAACCGTGACGCCCATCGCCTTTGCGCGCGTCACCTGACGCCCTGCTACCTCAAGCGCCTGCTTGGCCTTGATCTCGACAGTGGGCGTATAGATGCCTTTGCCAATGCGCGCCCGGACACCCTCCAGCGCCATGAGCGTCGGGACAAGCACCGTACCTTTCGCTTTCATGACCTTCAGCGCGGCATCATCGGCAAAGGTGCCATGATCGATCGTGTCGATACCGGATGCGGCGGCAGACTCGATTCCGCGTGCGCCGTGCGCATGGGCCATGACTTTCAGGCCAAGCGAATGGGCGGTATCGGCGATCGAAGTCATTTCCTCTCTGGTAAAATGCGCCTCCAGCCCACGGCCTTGTTGTGACAGCACGCCTCCGGTTGCGGTAATCTTGATGACATCGGCCCCCAGTCGCGACGCTTTGCGCACCTTCTCGGCACATTCCAGCGGGCCGGTGCAGGTGTAGCCGCCATCGAGTGCGGCCAGCACGTCTTTGCGGAAACCGGTGACGTCGCCGTGGCCGCCGACGATGGAGAGCGCGGGACCGGCGGCAACGATACGCGGTCCGGCAATTTTGCCCTCTGCCGTTCCACGGCGCAGCACGAATGCGGTGTTCTGCGCCGATCCGGCTTCGCGTACGGTGGTGAAACCGGCCTTGACGGTCAGCGCGGCATTTTTGACGCCCATGACCACGCCCCATTCATCGGGATCGACCGCTTCATCGCGAAAATCCCCGCCGGGATCGCCGGTCAGATGAACATGCAGATCGATCAGGCCGGGAAGCACGGTCTTGGTCGACAGGTCGATGACGGTCGCATCGGCAGGTATGCCGCTGCGGTCCAAGCCTTTGGCGATATTGGTGATCCGGCCATCGGTCACGGTGATGGTCGCGGGGCCAGTCGGACCGGCATTGGGGTCGGCGATCAGGTTGCCTGCCAGTATCATTTGAGTATCGGCAAAGGCCGGGCTGACGAACAGCAGGCTGGTGGTGGCAATTAATGCGGAGCGGATCATTATATTCTCTCCCTGATTGAACGACGAGAGATTGGGCAGCTTCAGGCCATGTTACAAGCGAAAAAAGGCCCCGGCGGTTTGGACGCCCGGGCCTTTTCCCTGTTCTGGTGTTTTGCCTACCAGAAGAAATCGCGGATGACGTCCACCACGCGTCCGCTACGCAGGTCGACAAGCAATACGTCGTCATAATAGCGCACCCAGCGATACGAGCCATAACTGGGGGGCAGGCGGTAATAGCCAGGGTCATTGATCCAATAACGCGAGCCATAATAGCCTGAGCCGAGCGAGAAGCCGATGCTTATCCGGCTGTAGTTATGGCCACGATAAGGCGAGTAATAGCGACCTGGCCGGTAATAATTGCTGTAACGCTGACGGTGGCCGTACCAGTCGTATCGACGGTCGTTGCGCCAGCCGGTGCTCCAACCATTGTCGTCGCTACGATAACGCTGGTCGTAACTGCCGTTGCGGTTGCGATCTACGCGGTTGTTGTTGTTCCGATCAACTCGGCGATTTAGATCGCCATCGCGGTTACGGTCCAACCGGCGATCAAGACGCTCGTCGTCGTTGCGATCGTAACGTCGGTCAAGCCGCCCGTCGCGATTCCGATCCCAATTCCGGTCGAGCCGGTCGTCACGGTTGCGGTCCCAGCGGCGATCAAGATTGCCGTCGCGGTTGCGATCATAATAACGGCCGTCCTGGCTGGCATCCCGGCGCTGGACCTGGGTGGTGGCATTTTGGCGCTGGGCGCGAACATTTACGCGCGGCGCGTCTGGGGCGCGCTCGACCCGTTGTCCTTCGCCGCGTGCTTCACCACGGCCACGCTCGCCGCGGTTACGCTCACCCCGGTTACGCTCAGCTCGATTACCGTCGCCGCGCTCGCCGCGCTCAAAATCTGCGGCAGCACCGATCGTGGCCGAAGCCCGCGCCGTTTGCGGCACAGCGTCTGCGGCATGAAGCATCATCGGCGAAAGCGCCGTTGCCGCACCCAATGTCATTAAAATGAACTTTTTCATGGCATATCCCCATGGCAGAGGCACCATGCTTCTGCATCGACGTCAGTCCTGCCGGAGTCGTTCTGAAGAGAAGCTGAATTGGCCATACATGTTCAGGAAAGGTGCCGTTTCGATGAACAACGAAAATCAGCTGATTTTATCGAAAGGGCTGATTTTATCGAAGGGGACGTCCATCACCGGATAATTTTCCCAACCGGTGAAGTCAAAATGCCACCATTCGTTTGACAGCCCGATAAAACCCTCTGCCTCTAGATAGCGTTGCAATCGTCTGCGGTTGGCAATGGCGGGTATGCTCGCCGCCATATAATCGCGGTGCGCTTTTTCTGAAAAGTCATCAAACTCGGTCGGCATTTCGACCAGCGCACCGGTTTTCAAATCATGCAGTGTCAGGTCCACCGCGCAGCCGCGATTATGTTTGGAACCGCGCTTTGGGTTGGCGACATAATTCTTCTTCGGACCGCGCGGCGTTGCATCCCATAATTGCTTGGTGACGCGCCACGGACGGTAGGCATCATATATAGTCAGGCCATAGCCTTCGGCCTTTGCTGCGGCGCTGGCGCGGATGACGGCTTGTGCCGCCGCAACGGTGAGAAACGCACGCGCCTCGCTATAGAGTACCCGGCCGGTGAAATTGTTGTTGGTCGCATAACGCATATCGAGCTTGATCGACGGGTCCAGCTTAACCAGTTCGACCAAGCGGTGCGGATCGCCCGGCGATAAAGTCGCTGCCTTCCTCGACGGAATGAACGGTACGTCGTTTTCTGGCCGCGTCGGCATGCACGTTGCAAGCGGGACTATCGCCAGCCCCAAAACCACCTCGCGGCGGCCGAGCTTTATGGGTTTTCGCGTGCCAGCCATTCTTCGAGCCATTTGATGGTATAATCGCCGTTCTGGAAATCCGGGTCTTCGAGCAATTTCAGGTGTAGCGGGATCGTGGTCTTCATTCCCTCGATCACGAACTCACCAAGCGCGCGGCGCAACCGCATCAGGCAAGCTTCTCGCGTCGCGCCGTAAACGATCAACTTGGCGATCATGCTGTCATAATATGGCGGCACTTTATAGCCGTGATAGAGCCCGCTATCGACGCGGACATACAGCCCGCCAGGTGGGTGATACCAGGTAACGGTTCCGGGGGACGGCATGAAAGTCACCGGGTCTTCGGCGTTGATCCGGCATTCTACCGCATGGCCGGTGAAGGTTACTTCGTCCTGTGTGAACGAAAGCGGTTTGCCCTCCGCCACACGGATTTGTTCGCGGACAAGGTCCAGCCCGGTGATCATCTCGGTGACCGGGTGCTCGACCTGCAAACGGGTGTTCATTTCGATGAAATAGAACTCGCCATTTTCCCAAAGAAACTCGATGGTGCCGGCGCCGCGATAACCCATGTCTGCCATCGCATTGGCACAGATCATCCCCATCCGGTCACGTTCAGCGGTGGAAAGGACGGGCGAGGGCGCTTCTTCGAGCACCTTTTGATGACGGCGCTGCAGCGAACAATCGCGTTCGCCCAAATGGACCGCGTTGCCGTTACCGTCGCCGAAAATCTGGAACTCGATGTGGCGCGGGTTGCCGAGATATTTTTCCAGATAGACGGTGGCGTCGCCAAACGCGGCTTTAGCTTCGGCGCCAGCCTGCTGCATCTGCGCTTCCAGATTGTCTTCGTCGTTGACGACCTTCATCCCCCGCCCGCCCCCACCCGACGCCGCTTTGATGATTACCGGATAGCCGACATCGCGGGCGATGGCTTTGGCCTCAGCGACATCTTCAATCGCGCCGTCGGAGCCGGGCACAAGTGGCAAGCCCAATTTGCCAGCCGAGCGCTTGGCCTCGACTTTGTCGCCCATCGTGCGGATATGTTCGGGCTTCGGACCGATCCATTTGATATCGTGGCTTTCGACAATCTCGGCGAATTGCGCGTTCTCGGACAGAAAACCGTAACCGGGATGGATAGCGTCGGCGTGGCTGATTTCAGCCGCCGAAATAATCGCGGGGATATTGAGATAACTGTCGGTCGCAGACGGGGGGCCGATACAGATGGCTTCGTCCGCTAGCCGGACATGCATCGCTTCGGCATCGGCGGTCGAATGAACCGCAACGGTCTTGATTCCCATTTCATGCGCTGCGCGGTGGATGCGAAGCGCAATCTCGCCGCGATTGGCAATCAGGATTTTCTCAATGCCCATATTTATTCGATTACCATCAGCGGTTGGTCGAACTCCACGGGTTGCCCGCTCTCGACATAAATTGCTGTGACGGTGCCAGCAGCGGTTGCAATGATTGGGTTCATTACCTTCATCGCTTCGATGATTAGTACTGTATCGCCTACTTTGACGGTCTGGCCGACAGCAACGAACGGTGGTGCTGCAGGATCGGGGGTGAGATAAGCTGTGCCGACCATTGGCGATTTCAGAGCGTTGCCGGCCCTTGCAGGGGCGCTGGGCACTTCGGCGGTTGGTGCCGTCGCGTGCGCGATTGGCGCTCCCGAAACCTGCGTCGCAATTGCTGTCATCGTTCTCGACACGCGGATTTTGCGTTCGCCGTCACCAACCTCGATTTCACTCAGCCCGGTGTCGTTCAGCATCGCGGCCAGTTCGCGCACCAATGCGGTATCGACCTGCATTCCGCCGTCGCTGCCAGATTTTACAGCCATGTTTTTACTCCTCGCGCAATGGTGTCACAGTTCATCGCGGCCTCATGTCAAAGTTGCAGCGCCGCGTCCAGCGCCAGTTCGTATGATTTCGCGCCGTGCCCGGCAAAACAGGCCACCGCCGCCATGCCGACATAGCTCAGATGCCGAAACACCTCTCGTACGTGCGGGTCGGAGAGATGCACCTCGATCACCGGCACCTTGATAGATTTTATCGCATCATGGATCGCGATGGAGGTATGAGTATATCCTGCCGCATTCAACAGCACTGCTTTGGCCCCCGACGCCGCTGCCTCGTGCAGCCAGTCGATCAGATGGCCTTCATGGTTCGACTGGCGAAAGTCGATGTCGACGCCCGCCGCCCTCGCCTGGTCATCCAGTCGCCCGGCGATATCGTCGAGGGTATCGGTACCATAAATTTCCGGCTCGCGGGTGCCTAGCAGGTTTAGATTTGGGCCGTTCAGAACAAAGATGACGGGCCGGTCAGCCAACATATTTCCCCTGCTTGTTTGCGACAGTAGCGGTTGCACACCGCAGTGAACGCGTACTATATGACGGCCAAGTAAAAAAGCGAGACGAAATGAACCTTTCCAGTGTGGCGAATAGTATCTCCCTTACCCTCAACGGCGACCAACGCCGCTTTACGACGGGCGCAAGCGTTGCCGATCTAGTGCGCGATATCGGGCTTGATCCGGCAAAGGTAGCGGTCGAGCGGAATCTGGAAATCGTACCGCGTTCGATGCTGGCCGATGTGGCCCTGACCGACGGCGACGTTTTGGAGATCGTGCATTTCGTTGGTGGTGGCCAAAATAATGATCCAGCGCGCGATAGTTGGACTGTCGCTGGCCGGACGTTCAACTCGAGGCTGATTGTCGGTACCGGGAAATATCGGGACTTCGAACAGAACGCGGCAGCATTGGTTGCCTCTGGTGCAGAGATTATCACCGTCGCGGTGCGCCGGGTCAACGTTTCGGACCCCAAGGCGCCAATGCTAACCGACTATATCGATCCGAAGAAATACACCTATCTGCCCAACACTGCAGGTTGTTTTACCGCCGACGATGCGATCCGCACGCTGCGTCTGGCGCGAGAGGCGGGCGGCTGGGATCTGGTCAAGCTTGAGGTGTTGGGCGAAGCGAAGACGCTGTATCCCGACATGCGCGAGACGCTGAAGGCAACCGAGGTGCTGGCCAAAGAAGGCTTCTTGCCTATGGTCTACTGCGTCGATGATCCGATTGCGGCGAAGCAACTGGAAGACGCCGGCGCGGTTGCGGTGATGCCGCTTGGCGCGCCGATCGGTTCGGGGCTGGGCATCCAGAACCGAGTCACCATTCGCCTGATCGTCGAAGGTGCAACGGTTCCGGTGTTGGTCGATGCCGGTGTCGGCACCGCGTCGGATGCAGCAGTGGCGATGGAACTGGGCTGCGACGGCGTGCTGATGAACACAGCCATTGCCGAAGCCAAAGATCCGGTATCGATGGCCACCGCAATGAAGCTTGCCGTAGAATCGGGTCGGCTTGCGTATTTGTCCGGGCGGATGGGGCGCCGAATGTATGCCGATCCTTCCTCGCCGCTTGCGGGACTCATCTGAAGTCCAACGGAGCGCTAATTTACGCAACTAAGTTACACGGCGTGACATTCGTCCGACATAATTGATTGTTGGTCGATACGTTAGTCGAACGGTCGACTGTCTTTGCGCTTAATCGAAAGTGTCATGCGCAGGCAACACAGCTGGCCTATCTACTGACTCGCAGGACGGGCCCGCACCGAACGCTCCCCAGCTACAGATGTTGGTCCGCCTGCAACCCTCTCCCATCGGCTGATGGCCAAAAGCGCCATGGCCGTGAATGACAAGCAAAGGATATTCATCATGGTTACCCTGAAGACAATTGCACTGAGTTGTGCTGCCGCTGCTGTTATTGCGGTTTCGACGCCTGCGGCGGCCAACTGGAAGGCCAAGGCTGTCGAGCATGAGGATCTGAATCTCTCAACCGCTGCCGGCCAGCAGCGGCTCACGACCCGCATCAAAAGCGCGGTCAAACAGGTTTGCGCAAGCCCTAGCGCGTTCACCCTCGCAGAAAAGAGGGACCTTGCCCGGTGTGAGGGCGATGCGATGACAAGCGCGATGCCAAAGGTAGAACGGACGATAGCACGTTATAAGCAGGCCCAGAGAATGGCGGCCAACGACAAAAACGATAAGTCCGCCATCGTCGGCAACTAATCAGGCTCAGATGATTCCTTAGCCCCGGCCTAACCCGCCGGGGCTTTATTTGCCCGCTAGTCTCTTGACGTCGGCCAGATATTTGCGCCCGATCCGCATCGATAAATCTTCACCCAACAACGCATGCCAGACACCACCACCCTCATGACGCAGGCCAGTAATCAGATCACGTCTGATGATGTGGCTGCGGTGGATGCGCTGGAACTTTTCGGGGTTTAGCCGCTGTTCCAGCGTGGAGATTGTCTGGTGCAGAAGATAACTGCGGCCACCGGTATAGAGCCGCATATAATCGCGCTCGGCCTCGATTCTTTCGATATCGACCGATGCAATACGGATGAGCTCGGCGCGGTGCGATACCCAGAATTCACTTGCATAGCCGTCGCCCGATTTCGGTGCCGATTGTTCGGCGGGAGCCGAAAGGCCGACTTGCGCCCGCACAATCGCACGGCCCAGCCGCTCGCTGGAAACCGGCTTCAGCACATAATCGACGATGTCCAGGTCGAACGCTTCGACCGCAAAATTATCATAAGCCGTGACAAGAACGATTGCGGGCTTCCGCTCCATCAAGCCGAGCGCACGCGCCGCGTTGATACCATCCATTTTCGGCATGCCGATGTCCAAGAACATCAGGTCGGGCGTTAGTTGTTGGGCCAAACGCAGCGCTGCCACCCCGTCACTGGCCGTGCCGACGATCTCGATCGCCGGTTGTTCATTACATAATATTTCCAGCCGTTCGACCGCGAGCGGTTCATCATCGACAATGATCGTACGCAACCGGTCCATCATTTTATCCTATGGCTCAACGGCAGGGTCAATGTTGCAATAAACCCGCCTTTTGCTGATGCGTGTGTTTGAAGGGTCGCAGTGCTGCGATAACGCGCCTCAAGGCGGTCGCGGACATTGGCAAGGCCGATACCATTCCCGCCGCCATCACTGCCATCCATCGGCTCGCCATCGTCGGTCACGCTGATAACCATCATGCCATCGCCATGTGTTGCCATGATCTTGATCGTGACCGGGCGGCTGGACCGCGATACACCGTATTTGATCGCATTCTCGACCAGCGGCTGAAGGATGAGCGCCGGCACATGCTGGTTCATCAGATCAGGTACGATGTCGATGACGGTGCGCAGTCGTTCGGGATAGCGCACCGCTTCGATATCCAGATAGAGCCGCTGCAAATCGACTTCTTCGGCGAGCGTAACATCCTCCAGCGGGTCGCTGTTCAGGCTCGTGCGATAAAAATTCGACAGGTTCTGGATCATTACCTCTGCCTCTTTGGGTTGGCCTTTGATAACCAGGCTTGAGAGCGAGTTTAGCGTATTGAACAGGAAATGCGGGTTCACCTGATAGCGGAGCGAACGCAGTTCGGAATCCTGGGCTGCCTGTGCATAACGCGACGCCTTACGTTCCGCCTCGCGCACTTCGCGGGCATAGCCAAGTGCCAAATACAACGATGCCCACGCGATGATGAAGAAATAGCGCGTGATGGCGATCTCGGCAATCTCCTGCCATGCCGAAAGGCCTAGCAGCTCTTCGACTTCCTCAACCCTGCGCCCTACATTGGGGTCGGCAAACAAGCTGATCGGATCATAGACGTTGAATATGTAATAATTGGCAACGGCAATGGCGATGGCGCATGGCATAGACGCGGTAAACGCCGCTGCGACCCGTGTCCCCAGCGGACGGCGGTCGAACAGGCGCAGGAACATATACAAAAACCATGTCAGCAATATGCCGATAAACGTGAGGACAAGGCGGCGCGATATGAGCTCGCCCTGGTCTGGAAAATCCATCACAGCGGCACGCATCGACGAGATCAGAAGGTAAAACATCCAAAAGCCGATAATTGTCAAAATTGCCATCTGATGGCCGACAAGGGCTTTTCTTGGTGAACTGAATTGCATGCTTTTTACATAGACCTTTTTTCATTCGATGCACCGACTTCTAAGGCCCTCCGGCGTTCCTTGTCGAAGGTGCACAAGATTTGGTCGAAACTTTTGCCGCTGGCCACATCGTTAACCATTCGCTAACCATGTCTCTGGCACAGTGCAGGTCTATGGTAACAGGGGAATGTAGCCATGACGAAGAGCAACAATGACGGGCCGGGGCTTTTAACCTTGGCGGAAATTAAGGAATTCGCGAGCTTTAGCGCAGCCACTCAGCG
>JANONL010000132.1:0-3005 GCA_031420815.1 Sphingomonadales bacterium
GGCGTGACCGGCGTCAGGCTATGGGTGGTGGCATTGCCTTTCATCGGCGCGGCGTTGGTCGGTTTTGGTCCGGCCTATGATTTGGTGCGGCGTGTTCGTTCTTCGTAGTTATCGAAAGCTTTACCGAATTCGCCTAAACAATCTCCGATGAAGGCAACCGGACCTATTCCCGCTGGCTACAGCGCCATAAACGGCGAACTTGCGATTGGCGGGGTGACGGCGTCTGCGCTGGTCGAGCAGGCGGGCGATACGCCGTTGTTTGTTTACTCCTCCGACCATCTGCGCACGCGGGTAGCGGCTTTGCGGGCTGCGATGCCTCAGCGGCTGGCGATCCATTATGCGATGAAGGGTAATCCTTATCCGCCGATTTTGGCGTTGATGAACGGATTGGTTGACGGATTTGACGTGGCGTCGGTTGGCGAACTTGAGCTGGCGCTAGCGGGTGGCGTGGATTCGGGCCGCATCAGCTTTGCTGGGCCAGGCAAGCGTGACCGCGAACTCAAACGCGCGATTGCTATTGGCGTTACGCTCAACGCCGAGTCCGAAGGTGAGGTCGAGCGCGCCATCGCTATCGGTGCAACACTGGGCATCACGCCGCGCTTGGCCGTCCGCGTGAACCCAAGCTTCGACCTCAAAGGTTCGGGCATGAAGATGGGCGGCGGGGCAAAGCAATTTGGCGTCGATGCCGAGCGCGTGCCTGCTTTGGTGAAGCGCATCATATCGGCTGGCGCGGAATGGCGTGGCTTTCATATCTATGCAGGGTCTCAGGCTTTGAAGGCCGACGCGATCATAGAAATGCAGGCTCAGACCTTGGCTTTGGTCGCCGAGTTGACCACCGCGATCGGCGTGTCGCCGCCGCACGTCAATTTGGGCGGTGGCTTTGGCATTCCGTATTTTCCGGGCGACGAGCCGGTGGACATACAGGCCGTCGGCGCAGAGTTGAGCGACGCGTTCGACGCGCTACCCGCCAGCCTCACCGACACCCATTTTTGCATCGAACTTGGCCGCTATCTGGTTGGCGAGGCTGGCGTTTACCTGACCCGCGTCGTCGACCGCAAGATCAGCCACGGCGAAGTCTTCCTCATCACCGACGGCGGGCTCCACCATCAGCTTGCCGCCAGTGGCAATTTCGGAACGGTCATCCGCCGCAACTATCCGGTGGCGATTGCCACGCGGTTTGACGCGGAACCGGAGGAAGTGGCGTCCATCGTCGGCTGCCTGTGCACCCCGCTCGATAAATTATCCGACAGCGCACACTTACCGCGCACCGAAGTTGGCGATCTGGTCGCCATCTTCTGCGCAGGAGCCTATGGCGCAAGCGCCAGCCCCGCCAATTTTCTGGGGCAGGGACCTGCTATAGAAATGCTCGTTTAACCCCGGCCGTTATCCGCTGGCCCGCCGACCAGGACAAAGCGCCGGTCGCAATAGCCGCAATCGACATAGCCCTTTTCGTCGATTTGCAACCAGACCTTTGGATGACCCAAGGCGGCAGGAATATCGCCACTGCCGTCGCAGGCGATGCGGGGGTCACGGACGCGGATGGTTTCGGGCTCGTTGATCATGCGAAGGGCTTAGCAAAGCAGGCACTGGCCTGCAACGGACTCAAAAATAATTGAGCGTGATCGACCAGGTGCCCGAATAGAAACCCGGCGCCTGTCTGGCACCAACTTCAAGCGTTGCCCCGACAGGAAAGTAAAATATGCCGTTTGCTGCCGCGATCCGGAACCGCATCGGCGTCGTTGTGAGCACCGCAGTAGGCGTGCTGCCCACCACAAAGGTACGAACTCGCATTCTGGTGCCAGGGCCAGTGATGAAAATGCTGTTAGCGCCCAGTGAAACATCGACCCGCTGGTTGAAAACGCCCATTCCGGCAAAGCTCGCAGGCTTGTGGCCACCACCGATGATGACAATGCCGTTGGTCGCGGTGCGCGTGCCGGTGGGTGTCATCGTCACTGTACCGGCAACGGTGCCGGGAATGATGCTGCCAAAGTCTAGATTGTCATCGATGACGAACGACAGCGGGCGGACAATCGTGATCTCGGCATCGCCCTGTGCGGCTTTTGCGCAGGCCGGACCCGCAGCAAACGCCGCACTCAAAGCTGCCACCGCTATGCCCAGCTTTTGCAGCTGCTGAAATTTTGCCCCACCCATATATCTTTGTTTATACGACCAATCGTAAAAAATGGGTGTAGGATGCCTTCAATCGCCGCTAATTGCCCGGGCGTGATTATTGGTAATCGAGCGTAGCAGTGAATGTGCCTGAATAAGAGCCCGGAGGCTGGTTCGCCCCGACATTCAACCTGCCCCCAACGGTGAACCAGAAAATGCCGTTGCTCGGCAGAATTCGGTAATTTGAAGAGCTGCCAGTTCGCAACAACGTAGTGCCAGGGCCGATGGTGAAGCTGTCGACGGTCATTGACGGGCCGGGTCCGGTCAAGGTGATTGTGCTGGGGGCGATGCGGATGCGAACGCGCTGGGTGACGACGCCCATCCCGGCAAAGCGAGCAGTCTGGAACCCCGTGCCCTTCAGAACAACGCCGCCGGTCGCGGTGCGCACGTTGGTGGGCGATAGCGTTACCGTCCCAGCGGTGGTGCCCGAAATAATGCTGCCGAATTCGAGATTCTCGACCTGAATGAAGGCTAATGGCGTAACCAACGCTACTTGGGCATCGGCGGGCGCGGCCTGTGCGGGCAATGCCGCAAACGCGACCGCAGCGCACAAAAGCGCCGCCTGCGCCCGCTTATATCCAGTTTGTGCCCCACTCATATATTCGCGATAGAGCGCGCGACGTAAAATATGCCTGACGAACATCGTTAAGCGGAATTAACCGGATCGCCGTTTGGCGCTTCACGTTGCGCGTGCCGGTTGGCTCGGCTATCGCCAGTTCATGTCCGAACAAGCCATCTCTATTCACAATCTTTCAAAAACATATGCGGGTGGCAAGCAGGCGCTCGACGATGTCAGCTTCGATGTCGAGCAGGGCGCGATTTTCGGCCTGCTTGGT
>JANONL010000133.1:0-2118 GCA_031420815.1 Sphingomonadales bacterium
CCATAGCTTTGCCTACTCGCCGTCGAAGTTCCCTCACCTGATCGTGGTCAATCCTTGGCGCAGCTCGATTGTGCGGACACCGACTACCGCGAGCTTGCGGGTGGCAAGAGGGTCGCCGGCGAACGGAATTTGCAGCTTGACCGTTGCGCCCCTGCACTATCAGGCTGGGAGCTACGATCGGCTTCTAGCATTTGGAGCGTTCAAAGCTAATTGCGGGTTTGGCTATGCGCTGCCGTCAACGTCCTGTGTTTTGCAGAACAGCAGTTGGCGGAAATCAAGTTGCGAAAAGAGATTGACATTTTGGCCGATGGGTTTGAAGCATCGCTCTCGGAGATGGGGTTGGCTGCACGCTCACGTGATGTGGCCAGAGCTCGGGCGGCCGCCAAAGTCGAGCTTGATATGGTCGATGAACTGGAAGCGGCGTTTGGTCGATAACGTTGAAGGCCGATGGGGAAATGCATAATTTGACAAATGAAGCTGAGCCACCCGCCTCTGCGCATGTTCAATTACAATCGATTGTTTCTCAGAAGAAAAGCTGCTGCTCCGAGATCGGCAAATGGTCCGCTATTGTCTTGGCAGGACAGCGGCCCGGCGTCGATCCTTTGGCCAGCGCCTTTTCCGAAGAAAGCAAAGCCTGTGTGCCGGTTTCGGGCAAGCCGATGGCAGCATGGGTCATCGAAACATTACTGGCCACACCACAAATTGGCCACGTTGTGGTGTTGGCGCAGGACCGGTCGATGGTCAGCGCGCTCGGCCTTTTCGAGCTCATCGATAACGACCGAGTCACCTTCGCCGAAAGTGTTGGCGGCATCTCGCATAGCATCGCAGATATTGTCGGCAAAGCGCCGCTGGACTGGCCCGTTCTGATCACCACGGCGGATCACCCTCTGCTTACTGTAGATATGGTGAGTGAATTCATCGATGGCGCGGGCCTATCCGATCTTGCAGTAGCGGCTGTGGAGCGCCGGACAGTATTGCGACGCTACCCCTTGTCGCAGCGTACATGGCTTAAATTTCGCGGCGGTGCTTATTCGGGTGCCAATCTGTTCGCGTTGCGTAGCCCGACAACGCTGAGCGCCCTCGAACTTTGGGCGCAAGCTGAACAGGATAGAAAAAAGGCATTCAAGCTTTTCTGGCATTTTGGCCCACGACTCGCGCTCCGGGCGATAACGCGGACAATTAGTTTTCCGGCGGCACTACACCGGGCTGGGCAGAAACTTGGTCTGAATACTTCGCTTGTGCTTTTGCGTCAGGCGGAGGCTGCCATCGATGTCGACAAAATCAGCGACCATGGACAGGCCGAAGCGATAATGTCAGAACGCGTGTTACTGCCGCCAGCGCTCGTTCCTCAACCAACGGGAACGCAACAAGCGGTGTCGATTTTTGATTTGGATCGAACGCTGACACGGCAGCCTACCTATACCGCACTGCTTGCTTTCATGTCGTGGCATTTGACTCCGTGGCGGTTGCTAACCGCGCCCATCGTCATATTGGCCATGATCGGATATCTGTGCCACCTATATTCGCGGCAACGGGTCAAAGAAATCGAACAGTGGTTGCTGCTCGGCAATCGGGTAAAGCGTTCCGATGTCGAGCGTGAGGCCAGACTTTTTGCCGACCGCCTTGATATCGACGGCTTATTGGCGGAAGGTAAAGCCACAATTGCCAAGGATCAAGCGGCGGGTCGGCGGGTCATATTGGCAACCGCTGCAAACCAGTTTTACGCAGGTGCACTGGCAGAGCGGCTTGGCATAACCGAAGTCATTGCGACGCAATCGGTTTGGCACGGTGACTGCTTGACTGCCTCGATAGACGGCGAAAATTGCTATGGATTGGCGAAACGTGAAATGGCAGCACTCTATTTGGCGGAACAGGGGATATCCCGGCAAAATGCCCATGTAAGATTTTACTCCGACCATTATTCTGATCTACCAACATTCGAATGGGCCGACGAGAAAATTGCCGTCAATCCTTCGCGTAAGCTATATGACGTTGCGCTCCACTCGAACTGGCTGGTAGTGTTTTGGATGTGAATATCAGCCAAAACGACACAAGGGGATCTGCACCGTTACGCATCGGCTTTCTATTCAACCATGACCAGATTCACCAGATTGCGCA
>JANONL010000134.1:0-6444 GCA_031420815.1 Sphingomonadales bacterium
CGATACCCGCAAGACCATTCCCGGACTGCGCGTGATTGAGAAATATGCGACGCGGATGGGCGGTGCGACCAACCACCGGATGGGGCTGTGGGACGCGGCGATGATCAAGGACAATCATGATGCGGTGGCAGGTAATGTTGCCGAGGCCGTGCGGCGCGCGCGTGAAGCGGGCGTTGCGCGCATCATCCTTGAGGTTGACCGGATAGCCCAGATCGAACCGGGGCTGGCGGCAGGGGCAACACATCTGTTGCTCGATAACATGGATGTGGCGGAATTGACCGAGGCGGTGGCACTGGTTGCGGGCCGGGTGCCGACCGAGGCATCGGGCGGTGTGACACTGGAAACCATCCGCGCCAAAGCAGAAACGGGTGTGACCTATATTTCGGTTGGGCGTTTGACGCAAAGTGCACCTGCTGCTGATGTGGGGCTGGATTTTGATGTGGTTTGAGCTCTGGAAACAGAAAATTCCGTTCGTGCTGAGCCTGTCGAAGCACAGGTTACCACGTTCGCCTTTCGACAGGCTCAAGGCGAACGGGTTTGGTTTGAAGGCGGTATCTGTATTTCTTCTGCTAACCGCGTCCGCGCATCAGGCGGCGATGGCGCAAGCATGGCAATGCCGCGTACCCAAAAACCTGTCGCGCCCGGCGCTGGAATTACCCAAGCCCGGCGAAATACGCCGGTCGCCGGTCGCCGGTTACACGTTGGCGCTCAGCTGGAGCCGTGAATATTGCAAAGGGCGGGAAAACGATCCGGCGATGCGGCTGCAATGCGGCGGCCAGATCGGCGATTTTGGCTTCGTCCTGCATGGGCTGTGGCCTGAAGCACAGGGGCCGAAATATCCGCAATATTGCCGCAGCGTCGGTGTGTTGTCGCGCCAGGTCGTGTCGGACAACATCTGCATGACCCCGTCGGTGCAGTTGCTCCAGCACGAATGGACAAAGCACGGCACCTGCATGGCGCGGACGCCAGAAGCGTATTTCGGCGCTGCCAAGCTGCTGTTCGGGGCCATCCAGTTTCCCGACATGGACCGGCTTTCGCGCAAACCTTTGAATGCCGCCGGGTTGGCGCAGGCTTTGGCCGACATCAACGAGGGGCTGCCGACGAACGCTATCCGCGTAAAAACCAATGATCGCGGTTGGTTGCAAGAAGTGCGCATTTGTCTTGGCAAAGACCTCAAACCGCTCCGCTGCCCGGGCTTTGCGCAAGGCGCACCGGCCAAGGCTGAGGTAAAAATCTGGCGTGGGCGTTAGGCGTCGATGACCCGTGTGCCGGGATGATGCTTGTCCAGATGCTTCTTGATGATCCGCAAATTCTTGCTGTTTGAGCGCCACACCAGGTCGAACACATCGCCGATCAGCGGGATCGCGCCGAGCGCGGTATCGACCCCGACATTGGCGGTCATGCGGATCAGGTGCCATTTTGACATGCCCAGATTGCGTGCCTCCCAAACCATATAAGCACCCATTACCGCAGTCACGACATCACCCAGAACCGGCACCAGTCCGATGATCGAATCGAGTCCGAACGGGATCTTCGTGCCGGGAATATGGAACGAGCGTTCGAGCAGCAATTCCAGCGCCTCGACCCGCTGTCTTACCGATTGTGGATCCCGCCCCATTCCGGGCAAATCCCTGGCAATCTTGTCAAACTGTTCCTGCGAAACCGGCATCGAATAACTCCTATCGTCCTTATGTCGGGTCGCGCCCGAGATATTGCAACAGGTGCCAGCCCCGGCCATTGGCAGAATGCCCCAGTAGCCCCCGGCGCGCCACCGACCAGCGCAGCGGATTGGCGATGGGTATAAAGTTGCGCGCTGTCTGCAATTCGGCCTCCGCCTGTGCCAGCAATGCAGCGCGTGTGGTAATGTCACCAGCCATCCGCGCTTCCGCCACCAGCCGGTCGGCATCACTGCTGCACACCGCGCTCACGGTGCAGGACAGCTGGTCGAGATACCAGGCCGGGCTCGACTGGTCGGCGGCACGGTCGATCAAGCGCAGGTCGTGCGGTTTATCGAGGGTCACGCGTTCCACTTGCAGGCCGATTGCGGCCATGTCGGCCTTCAACATGGCGAAAAATATGCGGGCACCGGTGCCGCGCGGCAATGCAACGCGCAGCGGACGGACATTGCCATTGCCGTTGGCCCAGCGGGCGATAATCGCGCGCGCCATAGCCTGGCGTTCGTCGATCCGCTGCGTTGTCCACGCCGGACGCGGGGCGTCGTTGCGGTTGGGCAGGCTTTCGGGGACAAGTGTCAGCGCTTCTTGCCAGGCAACGATATCGAACGAGGTCAGCAGCTTTGGCCTGTCGATTGCCATTGCAACGGCTTCGCGGTTGGCGGGGTCGGACAGGAAGGGTCCAGCTTCGGCGAACAGCAGCCCGAACAGGCCGGGAACGGGATCGAAGTGGATGTCATTGCCGTCGATCTTTGCCGCCTCCAGCAGCGGAAAATCCTCAAATCGTCCGCCGTCGATAAGGTCGGTTCCGCCGTTATTATAGCGCGCGAGCGCCAGTGAAGCCTTGCTGCTGCGCAACGTCACGGTCTCGTTTGCAAGGACCTGCTCGCCCTTTTCGTCGATACCTTTCAGCCGCAATTGCATTGCATGCTCGAACTTTTTCGCCTGCATCGGCCCCGAACCGAATCCCTTGCGAACCAGTCCGAATTCAGGTTGCGCGATCATTTCGAGCAGATAGGGCATCGGAGCTCTCAGCCGGATTTCCACGACCTTGCCGGTCATCGGTACGACTTTGTCGATTATCGCCAGTTCGGCATTGAATCGTCCCTGGCGAAGCTCGCGAATGCGTGCGGCCAGCAATTGCGCCACTTCGTCCGAGGTCAATTCGCGCCCGTCGTTCCAGCGCGTCTTGTTCAAGCGAAAGATATAGCTGAGGCCGTCGTCGGTGACGATCCACCGGTTGGCGAGAGCCGGGACGACCCGGCCTTTGGTGTCGAATGTGACGAGGCCTTGCGCGGTGGCGGCGCGCAAATAAGCAGACGGAGCGTCCAGCGGTATCGCGCCGATGGCAAAGGCGCGGGGCCGGTCCTGTATGACATCAACACGCACGCGGCTGTTATCGACGCCTTGCGAACATGCGGTTAGCAGCACGGCGCAGAGCATTGCTAAGATGAAGCAGCGGATCATGAAGCCTTCTTAAACAGAATCCGCCGCGGATGCACATCGGATATGCTATGCGCTGTTTCTGGTGCGGACGGCGGGACTTGAACCCGCATACCCAGTTGGATGACAGATTTTAAGTCTGTTGCGTCTACCGATTTCGCCACGTCCGCATTCGTTTTTCTCAAAGCCGAAGGATAGGGTCAGGTCAAGTCTTCTTCTGGTCAGGAAATTCACCTATCAACCACGGTTCATGACATCGATTCTTCAAATCTCGGGTCTTTCCAAAACCTATGCCGGTGGTCACCGGGCGTTGTCCGATATCGATCTGGCCATTGCCAAGGGCGAGATTTTTGCGCTGCTCGGTCCCAATGGCGCGGGTAAGACCACGCTTATCAGTATCATTTGCGGCATCGTGAAACCCGGCGAAGGCACGATATCGGTCGATGGCCGCGATCACTTGCGCGAATTCCGCGCAGTTCGGCAGATGATCGGGCTGGTACCGCAGGAACTGCACACCGACGCGTTCGAAAAAGTCATTGCCACGGTAAAATTCAGCCGCGGTCTTTTCGGCAAGGCGCCCGACCCGGCGTTCATCGAGCAATTGCTGCGCGACCTGTCGCTGTGGGACAAACGCGATTCGACGATTGCCGAACTGTCGGGCGGGATGAAGCGCCGGGTGATGATCGCCAAAGCGCTTTCCCACGAACCGGAGATACTGTTTCTTGACGAGCCGACCGCCGGGGTCGATGTCGAACTGCGCCGAGATATGTGGGCGATGGTCCGCCGTTTGCGCGACCGGGGCGTCACCATCATCCTGACCACGCATTACATCGAAGAGGCCGAGGACATGGCCGACCGGGTGGGTGTGATCAGCGACGGTCGCCTGATCCTCGTCGATGACAAGACCGCACTTATGAAAAAACTCGGCCGCAAGACGCTGACGCTCAATCTGTCCGAGCCACTGCGCGATATTCCCCATGGCCTGACCGATTGGGCGCTGACCTTGGCCGCCGACGGCCATGAGCTTGTTTACGAATTCGACACCCAGGCCGATGCGACCGGCGTGCCGTCGTTATTGCGCCGGATGAGCGACCTGGGGCTGGCATTCAAGGATCTCCACACCAGGCAAAGCTCGCTGGAAGATATTTTTGTCGGCCTGGTCCACCGTAAGGATGACGCGCAATGATCGGTAACTTGCGCGGTGTCTGGTCGCTCTATTGCTTTGAAATGGCGCGCTTTGGACGAACGGTGTTGACCAGCCTGATGTTGCCTGTGGTCATGACCTGCCTGTATTTCGTCGTATTCGGGTCGGCGATCGGCAGCCGGATGACCCAGATCGGCGGCGTGCCATATGGGGCATTCATCGTTCCGGGTCTGATGATGCTGACGATGTTTACTGAGAGCATCAACAACGCCTCATTCGGCATTTACCTGCCCAAGTGGAGCGGCACGATTTACGAAATGCTGTCGGCGCCGATGTCACCGCTGGAAATGGTGCTTGCGTATGTCGGTGCGGCGGCAAGCAAATCGATACTGATCGGCTGCATCATATTGGCCACCGCAAACCTGTTCGTCGATGTCCAGATCGCCCATCCGTTTTTGATGGTGCTGTTCATGCTGCTGATCGTGATTACCTTCTGTCTTTTCGGTTTTATCATCGGCGTCTGGGCGAAAAGTTTCGAGCAGTTGCAGGTCATCCCGTTTCTGGTGGTGTACCCGCTGACATTTTTGGGCGGCGCATTTTACTCGATCGATATGCTTCCGGCATTATGGCAGAAACTGACGCTGTTCAACCCGATGATCTATTTGATCAGTGGATTTCGCTGGACGTTTTTCGGCAAAGGCGATGTGTCGATAGAAGTCAGCATCGCTGCAATTGCGATGTGCCTGATTCTGTGCCTAGGCGTAATTTCCTGGATGTTCAAAACAGGGTACCGTTTGAAAACCTGATCGAAGCCTATTTATTCAGGCGCTCGCGCACTTCTTTGCCCGGCTTGAAATACGGTACGCGCTTGGACGGTACATCGACCGCTGCGCCGGTACGCGGGTTACGCCCCTTTCGCGGGCTGCGGTCGCGCGTGGAAAATGCGCCAAAGCCCCTCAGTTCAACGCGCCCGCCATCGGACAGCCGCTGCATAATCTGGTGGAAGAACAGATCGACAATCTTTTCGACCTCTTCAGTTTTCAGCTCTGGGTTCTCGCCTTCCAGCTTCTTGATCAACTCGGACCGGATCATGTGCTATCCTTCGTGCGTATATGGGTCGATAGCCCGACAATCGCGATGCCTGCGACCAGCAGCATCTGTCATTGAGCTTGGTACCGAATTCTGACAGAATATTTTTGATTTTACAATGCCCTTACTGTGCACACGTTTGCAATTGGGCAAGAAAAAACCCGCCTCCAGACGGAGACGGGCCTTTCTGTCCCGAATATGGAACTTTAGTACGCTTATCGCGGCTTACTTCTTGGCACCCTTCAGCGCTTCGCCAAGGATATCGCCGAGTGATGCGCCCGAGTCGGACGAACCATATTGTTCAACCGCCTGCTTCTCTTCGGAAAGTTGCAACGCCTTGATCGAGAAGTTCGGTTTTTTCGAACGGTCGAAACCGGCGACTTGCACGTCGAACTTCTGACCAACCTGGAAACGGTCGGGGCGTTGTTCGTCGCGGTCGCGGCCAAGGTCGGCACGCTTGATGAAGCCTGTGGCGCCGTCATCGCCAGCTTGCACTTCAAGGCCGCCATCGCGGACTTCAAGGACGGTAACGGTAACCGTTGCACCCTTTTTCAGGCCGCTTGCAGACGCCGAACCGGCGGCCGATGGCGCACCCTTTTCAAGCTGCTTGATGCCGAGCGAGATGCGCTCTTTTTCACTGTCGATATCAAGCACGATTGCTTTGATGGTTTCACCCTTGCGGTGCAGGTGCAATGCTTCTTCCCCGGTGATGCCCCATGCGATGTCTGACATGTGGACCATGCCGTCAACGTCGCCGTCAAGGCCGATGAACAGGCCGAATTCGGTGGCGTTCTTGACTTCGCCTTCGACGGTCGAGCCTACCGGGAAGCGATCAGCAAACGACGCCCACGGATTGTTCTGCGCCTGCTTGAGACCAAGCGAAATGCGGCGCTTTTCCATGTCGATGTCGAGCACGACAACCTGGACTTCTTGTGACGTCGAAACGATTTTGCCCGGATGGACGTTCTTCTTGGTCCAGCTCATTTCTGACACATGGACAAGACCTTCGATCCCGGCTTCGAGTTCGATAAATGCACCGTATTCGGTGATATTGGTGACGGTGCCGTTGAGGCGCGTGCCAATCGGATATTTGGC
>JANONL010000135.1:0-2662 GCA_031420815.1 Sphingomonadales bacterium
TCCTCCGACGAGATGATGATCGCGGCAAAGCGGCCAAAAGGCGGGGCACCCGCCGACCGGCGTTGCTCGGTCTCGGCGTCGTAAAAGCTATCACGCTCGCCCGCAACCAAGGCCGCGATGACGGGGTGCGATGGGTTGCGCGTCTGGATGAAAACCTCACCCGGTTTCTCACCGCGACCGGCGCGGCCTGCGGCTTGAGCGATTTGCTGGAATGTGCGCTCAGCGGCGCGCAGGTCGCCGCCCTCCAGCCCCAAATCGGCGTCGATTATGCCAACCAAGGTGAGTTCGGGGAAGTGATAGCCCTTGGTCACCAACTGCGTGCCGATAATGATATCGATGTCTTTGTTTTCGACCCGTGCGACAAATTCGGCGGCTTTTGCCGGTGACCATAAAGTGTCAGAGGTCGCAACGATGGTGCGCGCGTCGGGGAACAGGCGGTTGACCTCATCACTGACACGTTCGACGCCCGGCCCGCAGGCGACGAGGCTGTCTTTTTCCTGACATTCGGGGCATTCGTCGGGCGGCGGCATGACATGGCCGCAATGATGGCAGGCGAGGCGGCGAACCAAACGGTGCTCGACCATCCAGCTGGTGCAATTCGGGCATTGGAAACGGTGACCGCAAGTCCGGCAGAGCGTCAACGGCGCAAAACCACGACGGTTGAGAAACAGCAGACTCTGCTCGCCGCGTTCGATCCGGTCTTCGAGCGCCTTGAGCAACGTCGGCGCGATCCAGTGCTGGCGTTCGGGTGCGTCGAGCGTGAGGTCGATGGCCTTGATTGTGGGCATCTTTGCAGCACCAAACCGCGACGGGATTTCCAGCCCTTTGTAACGCCCGATACTCACCATGTGACGCGATTCCAGTGCAGGCGTGGCCGACGCCAGCACGACCGGAAACCCCTCCAGCTTGCCGCGCATCACCGCGACGTCGCGCGCATGATAGCGCACACCGTCCTCCTGTTTGAAGCTGGTTTCGTGCGCTTCATCGACGATAATCAAACCCGGATCAGCAAAAGGCAGGAACAATGCCGAGCGCGCGCCGACCAGTACCTTTGCGCTGCCGTCGGCGACTGCGCGCCAAACCAGCCGCCGCTGCGTGCTGCGCATATTTGAATGCCACACCGCCGGCTCGACGCCGAACCGTGCGGTAAAGCGTTTCAGGAACGGCTGGGTCAACGCAATTTCTGGCAGCAGAACAAGCACCTGTTTGCCGAGCCGCACCGCCTCTGCCACCGCCTCGAAATAAGTTTCGGTTTTGCCCGATCCTGTGACGCCGTCGAGCACGAAGGTATCAAAGCCGCCATCGCGGACGGCATCTACCATTTCCGTGGCCGCCGTGCCTTGGGCTTCGCTCAATTCAGGCTGGTGAAAGTCCGGGTCCGGTTCGGGTAACGGCGTATCGACGCTGATCGTTACCGGCTCGAATGCGCCTGCCTTTATTAGTCCGCGAATAACTGCATCGCTGACGCCCGCTTCCGCTGCTAGTTCTCGCACCAACCCTTGCGCATCCTCCAGCGCATCGAGTGCCGCTGCCCGCTGCGGCGTTAGACGCGTCGGTTCAAACCCTGTGCGGCGATATTCGGTTATTGTGCCAGCGGGCGACAATGCCGCCGACGACGCCAGTACCATCCGCAACACCGAAGCATGGTTGGTGAGATAATAGTCCGCTACCCAATCGACCAGCCGCCGAAGGCCCGTTTTCAGCGGCGGACACGTGACCAGTTCCAACACTGCACGTAGCCGCGTTGCATCGATAGGAGCATCATTAAATACACCATCATCCCAGACAACCCCCGCCAACTTGCGCGGGCCGAGCGGTACTATCACCACCGAACCGGGCACCGCATCCATGCCATCCGGCAGACGGTAGTCCAGCGGACCTATCGCTTGCGTCAACAATATGACGCGGACACGCTGGATGGGTTGGCTCATACAGGGGATATAGGAGGCTCGCGACTCCACGTCACCTTTATCCTCTCACATTTGTCATTCCCACGAATGCGGGGATCTATGGTCCGACAACAAGGTTTAAACCGAGGGCGCAGGCCATGGACCCCCGATCAAGTCGGGGGTGACACAACAAGCGAGAAGAGCTAAGCTGTTGTCCCAACCGGTTTTCGAGAGAGGAGAGCCGCCGTGACCACGACCATCGACCGCCGCCACATGCTTCTATCAGGGGCCGCCATGGTAACACTTGCGCTCCCCGGATGTGCCAGTCTGCCGGGGTTTAGCCTCACCGAAGCAATCCGGCGGCTGCTCACTTTGTCCTCGCAAAACGCGTTCGCGCTGTTGCTCCAGCCTGGTGGGTTTTACGATAGCTCGGTCGCGCGTATCGCGCTGCCTGACCGCTTTGGCGGTCCAAACGGCAACGGGATTTTGTCGGTCGTGTTGCAAAGCCGCCAATTCCGCGACCGGCTGCAACGCCAGCTAAACCGCGCGGCCGAAAAAGGCGCAGAACGCGCCGCACCGTTGGTGGCCGAGGCGGTACGCAGTGTCAGCATCGAAGACGCGGCGGCGATTGTACGCGGCGGGCCGCAGGCAGCGACGGGCTTCTTGCGCGGGAAAATGGGCTTCGCGCTGGTCGATGCGATGTTGCCGGGGATATCGGACGGTTTGCGGCTGTTCGACGATCAGGTGATTTCCCGAGCGGTGCAATCGGTGAC
>JANONL010000136.1:0-1556 GCA_031420815.1 Sphingomonadales bacterium
CGCATGAACGGTGTGCCGCCGGTGCCAACGTCTGTGTCGTTACCCGCGCCCGATGATGCCTGTTTGTTGATATAGCTCGCCGCATATTCGAGATGACGGCTGCGGAAACGCGCGACTTGTTCGACGCACGCATTGAACGCGTCTTTCAGGCCGCTGTTCTGCGTCTTGGCAAAATCGCGCAAGGTGCTTTGTTCGCGGATTGCGTCGATAAACGCGCGGTGCGTTGGCGGGCGGTATTGGTGCAATTCGTCGAGGAACTCGCGTAACGGGTCGCTCTGATGCACAACTTGAAACAGCGCATCCATGGCCGGAACTATCGAACTTTGCGACCCGGTTTGCCCGCGATAACTTTGGGCTTTTCCGCCAAAACGTTCGACGCCCTCGTAAACAAGTCCTTCAGGCATCGCCGGGTTATTTTTCCACCCGTGAATGTAGGGACGCACGCGCTGGTAATAGATATAGGGGTCGCAGCGGTCCACCATGCGGTCGAAATGGGCGTTAATACGGTCCCAGGTCGCGTTCATCGCTATCAACAGTGCCTCGACTTCGGCTGCGTCCTGCTCTTTGCCAGTCGTCACCAACCGCGTCGCGAGTTCAAGCGCCATGCCGGCCTCTGCCTCGATGGCAACATGGACCAGCACAAACCAGTTTTCATCCTGCCCGCCATAGAAGTTCTGATACATCCCGATATTGTCGAGCGTGATCCCCGCCTCCTTGTCGAGCCGGTACCAGTTATCGAGCACATAACCCGAATATGGCAGCAACGGGGCAAGACCCAAATGATCGGCAATCGCCACCATCGGAATCGCGAGGTTGGCAGGCAGCACGGTCGGCGCGGGTTCTTCACCCCACACATAGGCTTGCACGAGGAACGAATAATGCACCATTGCAACACGGACTTGCTCGTTGTTGGCGCTGGCAAGGAAGGCCGTTATGTCGGGATAGCCGACCTGTTTCAGGAAATGCCGCGTGCGTCCGGTGGTCAGAATATCGGACAGCTGGTTCGCCGCATCAAGCATCTCGTCAAAGTCATCCGGCAAAGCGATTTCATCGATTTCAAAAGTTGATAGATAGCCGCGCTCTGCGGACAGGCCAAAATCATGCAAGTTCATGGGATTGCTCATGGGCGAGGCGCGGGTTGGGCCGCCTCTGGCAATTTAGTAACAATTGCAATCAAATTACGCAAGCGACGTGACAAGTCAAAACGGCAATATCCCGTCATACTGGTGGAGCGGTGGCGCACCTGCCACCTTGACGCCATTGCGGAGCAGGAACACATGACGGACAATTTCCGCCTGTTGCTCAATGCCATACCGCTCCAGCGTCCAGCCTGGCTTAAGGCTGTAGTCGTAGCGGCAAAACGGGTGGCGTTTTAGCGGTAGGTTGATGCCCCGCTGGTGCTGCCAGACGTGCACAAGCTCGTGAATGAACAGCCCTTGCAGCGTTAAACTGGCATCGCAGAAATCGGCGCAAAACAGGTCATTTTTCGGGTGAAACCACAGATGTCCATCCGGTGCCATCGTTATTCTCTTGGGCTGGAACCACCACCATTTCCG
>JANONL010000137.1:0-3712 GCA_031420815.1 Sphingomonadales bacterium
CGCGCACTGCCGAGACGGCCTTGGGGGTGCGGACCTGATAACGGTCATCGGCGGATTTATGCTTGTTGACGGCGGAGCTCATGCCGCCTTTGGCGACATCGAAATCATAATCGAGGCTGCCGCCCAGCACATAGCTGCGCAGGCGGCGGATGCGGATATTGCTGTTCGATGGCATCGAAATGCGCGATCCGTCATCGAGCAACAGTGTCGCGAACGATGATTCAGCTGTGCTGACCGCGCTGCCTTCGTTTAGGATCTGGCCAACCGACGCTTGCGCTTGCCCGGCGAGGACACGACCGCGCACCGCCACAAACTTTGCCTTTGCTGGTTTGTATTTCAACAGATTGCGTGGAATGCTGAGTATTTTGCCGATGGGTAGGGCGTAGGGATTGGCAATCCGGTTGTGTTGCTGGACGATTTTGTAATGATCGGCGCGCACCAGATAGCGGTCCCCCAGGCTGATCAACGTATCACCAGGTCGAACTACATAGCGGACAGGAGCGTCGTCGTTTGACCCAGCGTTTGCCGTTTGCGGAAAGCCCAGCGCAAGTGCCGAGAGTGATAACAGTATCTCGGCAATGCGCATATTGAGGGGCCTTATTCTAGTCGCCTGATTGAGCGATGGATTCCAGACGGTAGCCATATCCGAAAACGGTGAAAATCCGAAATCCGTTTTCGGGTTGCAGGTCGAGTTTTGCTCTGACCCGTGAAATGTGCATGTCGAGCGTGCGGGTCGCGAGCGCGGCGGTCGTGCGCCAAATCGCTTCCATGATATAATTGCGCGACAAGGTGCGGTCGGCATTGCGGAAAAACAGATCGGCCAGTTCGAATTCCTTGGCGGTCAGCGCGATGGTCTTGCCATTGATCGTAACCGTCTGCTCGATCCGGTTAAGCATGTATTTGCCGTAAGTCGCCTGCGCATCGAACGCGCCCGTGCCTGCATTTCTGCGCAGCATCGCATTGATCCGTGCCGCAACCACCGACCGGTCCTCGGGCTTGGTGATATAATCGTCGGCACCGTTATTCAACGCATCGCTGATGTCCTGTTTAGCCGAACGGTTGGTCATCATGATCACCGGAGGACGCTCGGGCAGTGACGTTTTCATCCACTGCAATATCGCAAGGCCGTCTTTACCAGGAATATTCCAGTCCAGGATAAGCAGGTCGAACGTTTCGCGCACAAGCGCCTGCGACAGCATGTTACCGTCGGTAAAACTAACAGCGACATGCCCCAATTCTTCGACAATAGGCTTGAGAAACGCGATGACATCGGTTTCATCATCGGCAATAACTACACGCATAATCTCTCCATTCCCGCCACCTCGCGAATGGCCGTCATCACAGTTACGTGTTGATAGAAAAAAATATGCATTTTAGCGATATAAACGGAGTTACATTTACAACCATTTACAAAGCTTGCTGAGATGTGAAGCGGAGTAAAGTATAAAGATGGCTGGGGCGGCAGGGATCGAACCTGCGAATGCCGGCATCAAAAGCCGGTGCCTTACCGCTTGGCGACGCCCCATCATCTTGGCATTTTTGGAACAGAAAGACGTTTACATCTTGTCTGTTGCGGCGGCCTTATAGCGCGAGTTTCATCAATGGCAATCGCCCAAAAACGCCAATTTACGATCAGCCGATACGTTGCACCCAACCATGCGGATCGGGCGCGGTGCCGCGTTGAATGTCGACCAGTTTTGCGCGCAATTTCTGGGTAATCTGTCCCGGTCCGCCCGCGCCGATGGTGAATGTGCCGCTATTGCTATGGACGCTGCCGACAGATGTGACGACGGCAGCGGTGCCACAAGCAAACGCCTCAACCAATTTGCCAGATATTGCATCGTCACGCCATTGGTCGATGGCGTAGCGCTCTTCGCGCACCGTTAGGCCTTGTTCTCGGGCCAAGGTGATGATCGATTCGCGCGTAATGCCCTCGAGGATTGTGCCATCGGTTGGCGGGGTAATCAGCGTGCCGTCGTCGAACAGGAAGAACAGGTTCATGCCTCCCAATTCTTCGATCCAGCGATGTTCGGCGGCGTCGAGGAAAACAACTTGGTCGCATTTGTGAGCAATGGCTTCGGATTGCGCAACAAGACTTGACGCATAATTGCCGCCGCATTTTGCCGCGCCGGTGCCGCCGGGGGCCGCGCGGGTATAATGTTCGGAAACCCAGATGGAGATCGCCGACGCTCCGCTCTTGAAGTAGTTTCCGGCGGCGGATGCAATCACCATATACAGATACTCTGCCGATGGTTTGACGCCCAAAAATACTTCACTCGCGATCATGAACGGCCGAAGGTAGATGGAACCGCCTTCGACCGGTGGAAACCAGTCGCGATCGACCTCAACCAACTGCCTGCACGATTGCAGGAACAGGTCTTCGGGTAGTTCAGCCATTGCCAGTCGTTTTGCCGACCGTTGGAAGCGGCGGGCGTTTTGTTCGGGGCGGAACAACGCCATGCTGCCATCGACCAGCCGGTAAGCCTTCAAACCTTCGAAAATCTCCTGCGCATAATGCAGAACGGCGGTCGCAGGATCGAGCGTCAACGGCCCACGTGGTCCCACCTTGGCATCGTACCAGCCTTTGCCCTCGGCATAACGAATAGTAACCATATGGTCGGTGAACACACGACCAAAGCCGGGATCGATAAGCAATTCGGCACGACGCGCCGGGTCAACAGGGTTTGGGTTCGCCTCAAACGGAAATGTGCCGGTCGTCATGGTCATTCTCTATCACAAGTTCGTTCACAGGAAAGGGTTGCACTGTCCTATGGGCTGCGCCAAGATACGTCAATATGGCTGTCCCATCTCCCCTTGGTTCCGATAGTATGACACCTGCTGCATCGCCCTTGTTCTTGCGCGAGCATGAGGTTCGGCGCGGGGTCGAGTTGCTGTTCTTCGGCTATACCCGTCTTACGCGTTCAATCGATGTAGGGCTGGCTGAACATGGGCTTGGTCGTGCGCACCACCGCGCGCTGTATTTCGTGGCACGACAACCCAATTTGACGATCAGCGAGTTGTTGCGCATATTAGCGATTACCAAACAATCATTGGGCCGTGTGCTTACCGATTTGGCCGCACGGGGTTTGCTGGAGACGCGCGCTGGCGAGGTTGACCGGCGTCAGAAACTGTTGCGGCTCACCGTCGAAGGTGCAGAATTTGAAGCGCAATTGTTCGATGCGCTGCGTAACAATCTGGCGGCGGCATATGCGGCGGCGGGGCAAGAATCGGTTACCGGGTTCTGGCGCGTGCTGGAGGGTTTGATCCCTCCAGAAGACCGGGCAATGGTCGCGGCATTACAAAGGGACATGACATGAACGAAACCCTCGATCGGCTGGAAGCGGTGATTGCCGAACGCCGCAATGCTTCAGCTGATAGTAGCTACGTCGCATCGCTGTTCGCCAAAGGGCGCGAGAAAATTGCACAAAAGGTCGGCGAAGAGGCGACCGAAACGGTGATCGCGGCATTGTCGGGTGATCCGGCAAAGCTGACTGCCGAAGCAGCCGATCTCCTTTTTCATCTCATGATTTTGCTCGCTGAGGGCGGTTTAAGCATCAATGATGTTCTCGATGAGATGGAGCAGCGCGAAGGCATTTCAGGGATAATGGAAAAGGCTTCGCGCAAAAAATGACGCTGCGCATCGGCATATTGGGCGCGGCGCGGGTTGCGATTTATGCTATGATTGCCGCCGCCAGAGATGTGGACGGTGTAG
>JANONL010000138.1:0-13418 GCA_031420815.1 Sphingomonadales bacterium
GCGCCATCCCGTGCTACGCCATCCCGTTCTAAGCCACCGGTTGTGGCGGCATCGGGGGAATATGTCGTTCAATTGGCGGCATTCTCGTCACGCGCCCGCGCCGATCAGCTGGCTCGTAAACTAGGTGCAAAGGTTGCCGCGAGTGCTGATGGAAAGCTGTTTCGGGTCCGTTACGGTCCTTACGCCACCGCAGTCGAGGCCGAGCGCGGGTTGGCCGACGCCAGAAAGCGGGGTTATCCTCAGGCGAGACTGTACCGCGACTAATATTTAGCTGGCGAAGCATTGCTTTGCCAGCTTATGAACGCGGATGCGTATCGTCCATGGCGTGTTCGCCGCCGCTTATCTGTTGATCGCGCCCAGCGCCGATGCACGTGCTCGATATGAGAGCACGGCACCGATAGCCTATATGGTCGACATGGCATCGGGCGCGGTCCTGTACGACAAGGATTCGCATCGTCAAATCCCGCCGGCATCGATGGCGAAAATGATGACGACCTATGTGGCGTTCGAGATGATCGCCAAAGGCAGGTTAAAACCTGCGCAAAAATTTACGGTACGCCCCGAGACTTGGAAAGCCTGGAATAATACCGGATCGACAATGTTCTTGAAACCGGGAGAGCAGGTCAGCGTGGCCGATCTGTTGCACGGCATCGTGACATTATCTGGCAATGACGCAGCGATTGTGTTGGCCGAGGGTCTTGCAGGCGACGAGGCAGCGTTTGTCTCGCGGATGAACGTGACTGCGAAAAATCTGGGGATGAAGGATAGCCATTTCGGCACGGCCAATGGCTGGCCGGACGAGGGTCGGACAGTGACGACAGCACATGATCTTGCGTTACTGGGTGCGCGAACCATTGATGATTTTCCAGCGCTTTACCGGCAATATTACGGATTGCGAGAATTTCGCTGGAACAATGTAACCCAGCTGAACCGCAACCCGATATTGGGCAAAATCAGCGGCGCGGATGGGGTCAAGACAGGGCACACCGACAACGCGGGCTATTGCTTTACCGGCACCGCTGAACAGAATGGTCGCCGGGTGATCATGGTAGTCGCCGGACTTCCGAGCATGAACGAGCGTGCGATGGAATCGGTGCGGTTCATGCAATGGGGGTTCGCCGCATGGCAGGGGCGGGCACTTTACAATGTGGGTCAGACCGTCGCCCATATTCCGGTACAGTTGGGTAGCGAGAGCCGCATCGATGTCATCGCGCCTCGCGATCTTGCCTTGGTCTTGCCAGCCAGGGATGAGCCGCATTACAAGCTGTTGCTACGATACAATGGCCCGATCAAGGCACCGTTAAAAAAGGGAACCGAAGTGGCGCAATTGGTGGCAAAATTCAGCGACGGGACCGAGCAGACGATGCCGCTGGTAGCGGCGTATTCGGTGACCCAGGTCGGCTTTTTCGGTCGTGTATGGAATGGCCTCAAATCTTTGGTCGGAGCATGACTGCTCGCGGACGGTTCCTTTCCATCGAGGGCGGCGAAGGTGTCGGCAAATCGACGCAGATTGTGGCGATGGCCGAAGTAATCCGCAACGCCGGGCATGACGTCATCCTGACCCGCGAACCCGGTGGAACGCAGGGAGCAGAGGCCATACGGCAGTTACTTTTGGGCGGCAGCAACGAACGCTGGTTACCGCACGCCGAAGCTTTGTTGTTCGCCGCAGCTCGAAGCGACCATGTCGAGCGCCTGATCCGGCCCGCGATCGAAGTCGGCAAATGGGTGATATCCGACCGGTTCATTGACAGCAGCCGCGCCTATCAAGGCGGTGGGTCGGGGTTGTCCGATGCCGACATCCTAGCGCTGCACCATATCGGCAGCAACGGACTGATGCCCGACCGGACGTTAGTGTTGCGGCTTGATCCAGCGGAGGCCGCACGACGCGCTGCTATTCGCGATGATAGTCGCCCCGACCGCATCGGCGGACGCGATTCCGGATTTCATGCCGATGTTGATGTGGCATTTTTTAGCTATGCCGAGCGCGATCCGGCACGGATAAGACTGATTGATGCGGCAGGCGATCCGGCTGACGTCACCAGTCGCTTGATGGCCGAAATAGCCGATCTGATGGTGTCGTCATGAACGGCCTTATCGGCCATGACGATGCATGGCGGCAGTTTTCGTCGGCGCTGGCTGGCGGCAAGCTTCATCATGGTTGGATATTGGCGGGTCCGCGCGGATTAGGGAAGGCGGGCTTTGCGCTGCGTGCGGCCGCTGCTTTGGTTGATCCTGAGTGTCAATATGGCAGCATGATCGCACGCGGATCACATCCTGACATAATAATAATCAAACGCTTGCCGAAGGAACCGCCGAAAGAGGATGAAGAGGTCGATGCCGATGCCGAGTTAAAGCGCAGCATCGGTATCGATCAGATACGCGCGTTGCAAGCATCGCTGACCACGCGTCCGGGGCTGGCCGAAAAGCGCGCGGTGATTATCGACGCGGCGGATGATCTGGAACGCAACGGTGCCAATGCGCTGTTAAAATCGCTCGAAGAGCCTCCTGCCGGTACCCATTTTTTGCTTGTCAGCCATGCCAGCGACCGGCTGCTGCCGACCATCCGCTCACGGTGTCAAATACTTCGGTTCGAACCCTTGGGTGACGATGCGATGGCGAACGCACTTCGCCAAAACGCGCCAGATGCTACATCTGGTGATATCACCGCGCTGGTGCGTGCCGGCAACGGTGCACCGGGCCAGGCGCTTGATTTCCTTGGGCTAGACCTTGGTTCACTTGAAGCCGCCATGACGTCAATCATGCGGTCTGGCGACAAGACCAACGAGATCAGAAGCGGCTTGGCCGATCAGTTGGCGCTGAAAGCAGCGCAAGCGCGGTATGAGGCATTTTTGCGTCGTGCGCCTGCGCTGATCGCTGAGAATGCGCGTCAGATGAATGCCGGCGAGGCGCTACCCGCAACCGACGCGTGGCAGGCCGCAAGTGCACTTGCGGCGCGCGCCGTGTCGCTAAGCCTCGATAAACAAAGCGTCGTTTTCCAGATGGGAAGCTTGCTGGCATCGCTGCAACCGCATAAGCAGACGCAATAACGCCGTTCCCCGAGAGTTTTCGATGTCTGAACCCTATTATATCACCACTGCAATCGCTTATCCGAATGGCAAGCCGCATATCGGCCACGCCTATGAGGCGATCGCGACCGACGCGATTGCACGGTTTCAGCGATTGATGGGACGCGATGTCTGTTTTCTCACCGGCACCGACGAGCATGGCCTGAAAATGGACCAAACGGCGCGTGCAGCGGGCAAACCGACGATTGAACTAGCTGACGAGATGTCAGCCTATTTCAGAGAAATGTGCACAACACTTAACATTTCTGTCGATCATTTTTGCCGTACGACGTCGGAACATCATCACAAGGCCAGTCAAGCCATGTGGAAACGCTTAGAGGCCAGCGGCGATCTTTATCTCGACCGTTACGAAGGCTGGTATTCGGTCCGCGACGAGGCTTTCTACGACGAAAAGGAACTGATCGACGGGGAGGGGGGAGTTAAACTGTCGCCGCAAGGCACGCCGGTTGAGTGGACCACCGAAGAAACCTGGTTTTTCCGGCTGTCAAAATATGAAAAGCAGCTGCTCGAACTCTATGAAAAGCAGCCTGATTTTATCCGTCCGGAAAGTAGGCGGAATGAAACCATTCGCTTTGTCGAAGGAGGTCTCCGCGATCTGTCGGTCTCACGGACGAGTTTCGATTGGGGGGTGAAGGTTCCGGGTAGCGACGATCATGTGATGTATGTCTGGCTTGACGCGCTGACGACGTACATATCGGGTATAGGATTTCCTGACGACACGCCGGAATGGCGCAAATACTGGCCCGCCAGCGTGCACATTATCGGCAAGGATATCGTCCGCTTTCACACAGTTTATTGGCCAGCGTTCCTCATGTCGGCCAACCTGCCGCTTCCCAGACAGGTATTCGGTCATGGCTTTTTGCTCTCGCGCGGAGAGAAAATGTCGAAATCGCTTGGCAATGTTGTCGATCCGATGGAACTTGCCGAGAAATTCGGCGTCGATGCGCTCCGCTATTTCCTGATGCGCGAGGTCAGCTTTGGGCAGGATGGCAGCTATTGCGCCGAAGCCATTGTAACGCGGGTGAATGCCGAGCTCGCCAACAGCTTTGGCAATTTGGCGCAGCGTACATTGTCGTTCATTGCCAAAAACCTTGACGGCGCATTGCCAACGGGTGGTCGTGCAGACCCGGCGGATGATGCTTTACTGGAACTGATCCGCGATGCTTGCGTCAATGATGTTCCGCGGGAATTCTCAGAATTTGCGTTTTCGCAAGGCTTGGACAGCTGGATGCGCGGGGTATATGCCTGCAATCAGTATATCGACGCGCAGGCCCCATGGGCATTGCGAAAGACCGACCCAGAACGGATGATGGCCGTACTCGAAACGTTGCTTCGTGCAATCCGCGCGTTGGCAATTGCCGTGCAGCCTGTAATCCCGACAGGTGCCAATATCATGCTCGATCAATTGGGCATATCGGCCAACGATCGCGATTATCAGGCACTTGGTAATGATAGCTATCACGCGCAATTAATTGGCGAGGGTTTCCGCATTGCGCCGCCATCACCGATATTCCCACGGCTGGATATGCCGGTTGAGTAAAAACGTGCGTCATGCTGAACTTGTTTCAGGGTCTTACTTTTTTGCCGCACAAAAGTAGGACGGTGAAACAAGTTCAGCATGACGGACTGAATACAAGGTTCTAAGACATCAAAATGTTCGTCGATTCACACTGCCACCTCAATTACAAGGGGCTTGTCGAGCAACAAGCCGATGTCCTCACCCGTGCTCGATCAAACGGCGTATCGGCGATGCTCAACATCTCCACCCGTGAGAGCGAGTGGGACGAGGTCATTGGGTTGGCTGAGCAGGAAGCCGACGTTTGGGCGTCGGTGGGCATTCATCCGCATGAGGCAGACGGCCATACCGGGATCGATGCCGCCAAGCTGATCGAGCGCGCGCAAAACCCGCGCGTTGTCGGCATCGGTGAGACGGGCCTAGATTATTATTACGACAAAAGCGACCGCGCGCAGCAACGCACCTCGTTCCGTGAGCACATCGCGGCCGCGCGCGAGACCGGTCTTCCGATCATCGTACACACCCGCGACGCCGAGCACGATACCGCACAGATGCTGTCTGAGGAAATGGCGATAGGTAACTATAATGGTGTTGTTCATTGCTTCACAGCAAGCGCAGATTTTGCTCGGCGGGCGCTCGATCTCGGCCTGTATATTTCGCTTTCCGGGATTGTGACCTTCAAAAACGCCGCTGATATTCAGGAAGTCGCCAAATGGTTGCCTGCCGACCGAATGCTCGTTGAGACCGATGCACCGTTTCTTGCCCCCATTCCGCATCGCGGAAAGACTGGCGAGCCAGGATTCGTGGCCGATACGGCGCGATTCATTGCAAATTTGCGCGGGGAAGGGGAGGATGCCCTCGCCGCACAGACCACCGAAAACTTCTATCGCCTGTTTTCAAAGGCCCACAAGCCTCAGAAAGAAGTCCAATGAACGCGGAAGACGGACCATCGCTCATCTGGGGCGTCGTGATGGCGGTGCTACTCGTCAGTTCGCTAGCTGCGCGTCGTTTGCCTATGGGCCAGATGGCCAAAATGGCGCTTGCCTGGATTGCGATATTCGCTGCTTTATTCGTGGTCTTTAGCTTTCGCTTCGAACTTGCGACAGTTTGGGATCGGGTGAAGTCGGATTTTAACGGAACCGCCGGTCAATCCGTTACCGGCGAAGCGATAGCGCTAATGCGTCAGGACGACGGTCATTATTGGGTGCAGGTCGAACTCAATGGTGAGCCGGTCGACTTCATGGTCGACAGCGGGGCGACAACCACGGCGGTCAATTCCAAAACAGCAACCGAAACCGGTATCGACATTGATAGTGCTGGTTTTCCGGTCATTATCACTACAGCGAATGGTCGGGTAACCGCCCGACGTGGTATTGCCAAGATGTTGAGCGTCGGACCCTTGAAACTGGACGACCATTATGTCGTTGTGTCTGACAGCTTTGGTGAAACGAATGTGCTGGGCATGAATTTCCTCGACAGCTTGAAAAGCTGGAAGGTCGAGAATAATGTGATGGTTTTGCAGCCGTGATCTACCGCCGGAAACTGTCCGAAGTGGCGTCGCTCGTAACTGTGTCCCGAATATTATTTAACATAATATATATTATCGAACTTAAGCTGTTATATGCAAGATAAGCCCCCCGCTGATATTCGACCACTTGCCGACGTGATGGCAAAGCTACGCAATCCCGACGGCGGATGTCCGTGGGATATCGAACAGGATTTCGCGTCGATTGCTCCGTACACCATCGAAGAAGCTTATGAGGTTGCCGACGCCATCGAGCGCAACGATCTGCCCGCACTCAAGGACGAACTCGGCGATCTGTTGCTCCAAGTGGTGTTCCACAGCCAGATGGCCGCTGAACAGGACGCGTTTACCCTCAATGACGTCATCGCCGGGATCTGCGATAAAATGGTCCGTCGCCATCCGCACGTATTCGCCGATGTTATTGCTGAGCATGCAGCGACAGTTGTTACCAACTGGGAAAGCATAAAAGCCGAAGAACGCCGCCGCAATGGTGATGACAGTGCGCTGGCGGGTGTCGCGCTGGCGCTGCCGGCATTGCTACGCGCGCAGAAAATTCAGAAGCGTGCCGCACGAACGGGTTTCGATTGGCCGGACATAAGGGGTGCCAAGGCAAAGATTTTTGAAGAAATCGAAGAAGTTGAAGCTGCCACTTCAGCAGATGAACAAACCGAGGAAATGGGAGACTTGCTGTTTGCAGTGGTCAACATGTGCCGGTTCCTTGATGTTGATGCCGAAGCAGCGCTCAAATCTGCCACATCCAAATTCGAACGCCGGTTCCGGCACATGGAAGACGGAGCCGGAGATGCCTTTGCCGGACTGTCGCTCAATGCGAAGGAAGAACGTTGGCAGCAGGCCAAACTCGCTGAGAAAACTTAAAGCATGAATATGTTAAATCGCCAATGTGCTCCTGCGCAGGCAGGAGTGCGGTAGGTCAGGTGCAACATATCCAACGCTCATAACTTCGCATGAGCTATTTCGCCGTCAAGTATGCCGGAAACTGCTTTTCGAATTGCCCCCAAAGCTGGCGGCTTAGCGACACATCGACAAGCAGATGATCGCCCTTTTGCTTTCTGTTGGCAACCTTACCGCGTCCGTAAAGCCAGGCCATAGCCGCGCCGTCATTGGCGCTCAAAGTCAGTGACCTTGTTTCGTTGCCCTTGGCAATGCGGTCGGCGAGCAAGTGCTGAAAAGCATCGACCCCCTCTCCTGTCTCAGCGGAGACCAGCAACACATTGTCATTGCGTGTTGCAATGCCTGCCAATTCTTCCCGTCTTTCCTCGCCGAGAAGATCGGCCTTGTTCCAAAGCTCGATCATTTCCGGGGTATGTTCGGTTTCTGAGCCGCTACCGATCCCCAGATCACTCAATATCGAGAGCACGTCATCGCGTTGTGCATCGCTTTCGCTGTGCGAGATGTCGCGGACATGGACAATGATGTCTGCCGAGATGACCTCTTCCAAGGTGGCGCGGAATGCAGCAACCAACTGCGTCGGCAAATCCGACACGAAACCCACCGTATCCGATAAAATGGCCTTTTCAACACCCGGCAACGATAACTGCCGCATCGTCGGATCAAGCGTCGCGAACAGCATATCTTCGGCCAGCACCGTTGCCCTGGTAAGCCGGTTGAACAATGTTGATTTACCCGCATTGGTATAGCCGACGAGCGCAATTACTGGCCAAGGCGCGCGTTTGCGGCGGGCGCGGTGGAGCGAGCGGGTGCGCTTTACGTCCTCCAGTTCACGTCGCAGTCGCGCCATCCGGTCGCGGATCATCCGCCTGTCGGCCTCTATCTGCGTTTCGCCAGGACCGCCGAGAAAACCGAAACCGCCGCGCTGCCGCTCCAAATGGGTCCAGCTGCGCACCAGCCGACCCGCCTGATAATCCAGATGCGCGAGTTCGACCTGTAACCGCCCTTCTGCTGTTGCTGCGCGTTCACCAAAGATTTCGAGGATCAGTCCGGTCCGGTCGATGGTTTTCAAGCCGGTTTTGTCTTCCAGATTGCGCTGCTGGATTGCCGTCAGCCCGGCATCGATAATCAGCAGATCGATTTCCAGTTCACGGCCCATTTCCGCAATTTCTTCGACCTGCCCTCCCCCGAGTAACGTCACTGCGCGCGGACTTCGTACACGGTAATGCTTGGTACGGACGACATTCAGACCGA
Organism: Sphingomonadales bacterium; assembly: GCA_031420815.1. Lineage (GTDB taxonomy): Bacteria > Pseudomonadota > Alphaproteobacteria > Sphingomonadales > Sphingomonadaceae > Sphingorhabdus_B. The sequence goes on from JANONL010000138.1 coordinate 8,291, forward strand.
TTGCCAGTGCAAGGCCCGTTGCTTCTTCGAGCCGCGCATCAGGACCGACCGAAGTACGTCCCGAAAGTTCGGGATAGATTATGAGTGCACGCGCGCCACGAGCGAACTCGTCATCGTCGCTACGGTTGAATCCGCTCAAATATCAGCCTCATCGACGCCCTGGTTATATTCGGCGAGGTTCACCGGATGTGCAGGCTGGACGGTTGACACGGCATGCTTGTAAACGAGCTGCGTCGTGCCGTCGCGTTCGAGCAGCAGTGAAAACAGGTCATATGCTGCAATCGCGCCCTGCAACATCACGCCGTTTACCAAAAACGTGGTCACCGATTCGCGCTTGTCGCACATGGCGTGCAGAAAAACATCCTGCAGCATGCCTGCCCTATAGCTGGTCCGTGACATCATTTCGTCGAACAGTGCCTTGTCAGGCGAATTCGAAGGCATGATGGTGGAGATCGAATGCTTGTAGACCAATTGCGACATACCATCGCGGCGCAACAGCACCGAAAAATTGTCGAACCATGTTACAACACCCTGTAACTTAACACCTTTTACCAGAAACATGGTGACGGGTGTTTTGGACTTTCTGAGGGAGTTCAGAAAAAGGTCTTGAAGACCATTATTTTTTTCAGTCATTTTTATTATCCGATTATCTTTTATGTTTTTGCCCAACACACCGAATACGCTGACCTAAAAGCAGCGCTATCAATATTTTGGTGCAGTTTAATTACATCAATGACAATCGTTTCGCAATTGCGAGATTTGCAAGGCGCTATTCGTCCACATCATCCACTTCGGTGCCGGACTTGCGCACAGAAATGCCGAGCAGCTTTAGTTTTCGGTGCAGCGCCGAGCGTTCCATTCCGACAAACGCCGCAGTTTTGGAGATATTGCCCGAAAACCGTTTGATCTGGACCCGCAGATATTCGCGCTCGAAGGATTCACGCGCCTCTCGCAAAGGCGCGCCCATCAGCGACGTCACATTATGCTCGGCTCCTTCATAATTATTGATGATTTCCGAGGGCAGCATGTCCGCCTCGATCGTATGAACGCGGTTTGACGGTGCCAATATGATCGTGCGCTCGATAATATTCCGCAATTGCCGCACATTGCCAGGCCATTCACATGCCTGCAATGCCGCCATTGCATCATCGGAAATATAGGGCGCAGCAACGCGGTGCTCGACAGCAAACCGGGCGGCATAGTGGTTGGCAAGATCGGGAATGTCTTCACGTCTGCCAGTAAGCGGTGGAATTTCAACAGGAACAACATTCAACCGGTAGAACAGATCTTCGCGGAAACGGCCTGCTGCTATTTCTTCGGCCAAATTGCGGGACGTTGCCGACACAAAGCGGACATCAACGCGAATTTGCCGATCACCGCCGACACGAACAAAGCTCTGGTCGGTCAGAACCCGCAATATCTTGCCTTGAGTAGTCCACGGCATATCGGCGACTTCGTCGAGGAACAATGTGCCGCCATGCGCGCGTTCGAGCATGCCAGCCTGCACCAGCTGACCATCTTGTTCGATACCGAACAGTTCTTCATCGAAACGCTCGGGCGACAAGCGGGCGGCACTGACCGACACAAAGGCGGAATCGGCGCGCGGGCTCCAGCTATGGAGCAACCGGGCGGCAACCTCTTTGCCAACGCCTGCCGGCCCTGTAATCAACATCCGGCTACCAGTAGCCGCCACTTTTTTGAGCGTCGCACGGACGTTGTTGATAGCAGCGGATGATCCTGTCAGTTCTTCGGAATGACCGACCTTCGCGCGCAACGATGCATTCTCCGCGCGTAACCGTTCGGTCTCCGTCGCTTTCGATACCAGATGGAGCAGCCGTTCAGCCTCAAACGGCTTCTCGATAAAATCGACCGCCCCTTGCGCGATGGCAGCGACAGCGGTGTCGATGTTCCCGTGTCCCGAAAACACAATGACAGGAATCTGCGGATCCTTGGCCTTGATCGCCTTGAGTAGCTCGATGCCATCCATCGCCGATCCACGAAGCCATACATCAAGAAGTATCAAAGACGGCAACCGTTCATCCAAAGCAGCCAGCGCTTCATCTGAAGAAGAGGCGGTGCGCGTGCCATAGCCGTCATCCTCCAGCACGCCCGACACCAAATCACGGATGTCCTGCTCGTCGTCAACAATCAATATGTCCAATGCCATAGCCTAGCTCTGGTCCTCTTTATCTGAAGTTGCTGGTGTATGAGCAATCAATGCTCCTACTTTTGATGCAACGATTTCTGGGGAAAAAGTAAGCGTTACAAGAGCGCCTCCGCCATCCGCGTCATTGAAAGAGATATCGGCGAAATGCTCCTCGACAATTTTTTTAACGATGGCGAGACCCAATCCCGAGCCAGTACTTCGCGTGGTTACATAGGGTTCCAGTATCCGATCACGGTCGGCAGGAAGACCCAATCCGTTGTCGCGGAAACTAACTTGAAGAGTGTCGCCATCTACCGTCATTTTGACGTCGATCTCTCCAGAAACGTCGGATGCCTTCATGCGTTCCTCAATCGATTCCGCAGCGTTCTTTAGTATATTGGTCATTGCCTGCCCCAATTGCCGCCGGTCACAGATCAATTGCGGGGCGCTACCGTCATGCTCGAAATTGAACTTGATGCCGGTATGCGCAACTTCAAACAGGAATACGGCATGCCCGACAATGTCGGTCAGGCTTTCCGAACGGAAAACTGGCTTGGGCATCCGGGCAAACGACGAAAATTCGTCGACAATGTTGCGCAAATCGCCGACTTGACGGACGATAGTGCTCGTGAGCTGTTTGAAAATTGGCGCGCCTTCCTCGATTTGTGTGCCAAACCGGCGCTGAAGTCGTTCTGCCGCCAGTTGGATCGGCGTGAGCGGGTTCTTAATCTCATGCGCAATCCGTCGTGCGACATCGGACCACGCGGCACGGCGTTGGTCGGCCAATTGCTGACTGATATCCTCGAACGTTACCACCGTGCCGCGCTCCCTTGTAGAAACTTTGACCGCAACGGTTAGCGGTTCCTGACCGCCGCCCAATTGCACCACGCCTCGACGTTGCTCACGGGCCAGTTCGGCCAAGGTCGGCGCAACTGCACCGAAAGCTTGTCCAACAATCGTTTCATTGCCGTCACAGAGCAACTTTTCAGCGGTCGAATTGGCAAGTTGAATAACGCCTTGGTCATCGACACTGATTACGCCTGCCGAGACGGACTCAAGAACAGCCTCAATAAATGCACGCCGATCCTCCAATTGTCGGTTTGCCGTCAGCAAAGTGCTGGTTTGGTTCTCAAGTCGTTCCGTCATGCGATTGAAGGATTGCGACAGAAAACCGACCTCGTCTGGGCGGTACATATCTTCGGCTACCCGCGCCGATAAATCGCCGTCGGCAATCCTCTGCGCAGCCTGAACGAGGTTATTCACCGGTCGCACCAGGCGGTCGGCCACACGAAGGGCAATCCAGAGCGTAATGCCGATGATTAGCAAAGATACACCATAAAGCGCGGCGTTGAATTGCAGTTGGAGGCTACGTGATCGCGCGACCATCTTTTCATAGTCCTTCAACACCGACTCTGCCTTTGCACCGAGCCGATATGAGGGTACGGTGACTGCACGACTGGTGTAGAGATAGCTATCGCTATCGCTAAACAGCGTTGTAACAGCCTCGATTTTATCGGGCTGCACGGATAACACGATTCCCTCGCCCTTTTTCAAACGTGCGATATCTTCGCGTTTAATCCAGTCCCCTTTTCGGGCTTCGTCGGGGGTCACCACAGCAACCGTGCGCTGCACTCCATCCTTGCCGACCGCAACAATGGCAGATTCACTCAGCTTTCGTCTGAGCACCTGGTCAACATAAGCATTAAGAAAGTCAGGGTCGTCCGGTTTCGTTTGGTTTAGAAAATAGCGGAAGTCAGACGCCATCTGGAGCGTTTCACCTTCCACGTCCTTCAGCTTTTCATCATAATAGCCTTTGGCCAATTCTCCCGCGTTTTCGAGCATCCCGCGCGCCGAATTGGAAAACCAGAATTGGACACCGCTTTGAAACAGGAGCGATGCGAAGATAACGAGCAGCAAAGTAGGAACGGCCGTAATCGCCGAGAAAATTGCAACAAGTCGGACATGTAACAATTGCTCGCTGCCAATATTGCTATCTTCGGCGCGTTTGAGCGCCACGCGGCGACCGAACAGGACAAGCAGAAACGTCGCCGGCAACAAATTGCAAACTAGCATTGTTGCTGCGGCACCAGGCGACAGCGGCTCTGACTGTGGCCCTTGTTCGGTCAGGACCAGCCCTGTCACTACCGCGACGGCAATCAACATTATGCCGCTGCTGATTTCCAGAAACTTGATCGATTGGCTGTTACCAAGCGCACGCGCGAACGTCGGTAAAAGACGCCGGAACCACGAACCGCCAATTCCCTCGTCGCGCATTTCGATTGTTGCCATAATGCCACTATTGCAGGCGCGGCGTTACCTGAAAAGCACAAAGTTGTTGCGGAAAAATCACATCGGCTTGGATAGGCTTCGCCTCATCCTGTGCCCGATGGACCGATGCCATATTCGGTCAATTTTTTACGCAGGGTGTTGCGGTTAATACCCAGCAATGACGCGGCTTTCAACTGATTGCCCTTCGCCTGCCGCATCACATGTTGCAGCAGCGGGATCTCAAATTCCGCCAGCGCACGGGGATATAATTTTTCCCGCGAATTGCCGCGCATCCGGTGACTGCGTAAAAACTGGGTAACCGCTGCTTCGAAACTTGCACTCTGAACCGGCGCTTCGCCTTCAGCCGAGCGTTCGATATATTGTGCCACGGTTCCCTCAGTAATTACATCGTCGCGGCAAACCAGCGCGAGCCGATATATCATGTTCTTAAGCTCACGAATGTTTCCGCGCCATGCCATCGTGGTCAGCAAACCCACCGCCGCATCGTCGATCTGCCGGGATGGCAAACCTTCTTTGGCCGCCAATGTGAGGAAATGCTGTGCGAGCAGGCCGATATCCTCGGTCCTGTCGCGCAACGGCGGCATGTTGATCGGTACGACGTTCAGACGATAGAACAGGTCTTCGCGGAACTTGCCCTTGGAAATCAGGTCTTCCAGATTCTGGTTGGTGGCGGCCAATATCCGAACATCGAGG
>JANONL010000139.1:0-2610 GCA_031420815.1 Sphingomonadales bacterium
CATCGCGCCGACATCGGCGATGCGATCTTGACTTACGCGCGATGCCTTTTGCAGTTTTCGTCCGAGGAACACGATCGGTAGAATGATGAGCGGGATCGTTATGAGCAGGCCCGCCGCGAGCTTGGGGGCAAGCGAGAATAAATAGACCGTGCCGCCGACGCCGAGAACGACATTGCGCAGCGCGACCGACACGGTGGTCCCGACGACCTGTTCGATTATCGTGGTATCGCTGGTCAGCCGGGACGCGATTTCGGCCGGGCGGTTCTCTTCGAAAAATGCCGGGCTCTGTCGCAGCAAATTGCGATTCACCGAGATGCGGATGTCGGCCACAGTGCGCTCGCCGAGCCATGAGACGAAATAAAAGCGAAATGCCGTTGCGACCGCCATAATTGCAACAATGAACAGCAGATATTCGAACCAGCGGGCGATATCGTTACGATCGCCGCCAGCTGCGAAGCCGCGATCAATCACCAGCCTGATCCCGGCCGGGATGGCCAGAGTTGCCGAAGCAGCGACGATCAAAGAGATCAGCGCGTAACAGATCTGGCGCGGATAGGCGGATGCATGTTGCCAAACCATGCGCAAATTGCCGAGCTTTTTGCCACTCTCGGCGAGAAGGGGAGTTGCGGTTCCGGTGTCGGTTGGCTTTTGGCCGGTCGTTGCCGGATCTGCTACGCTGTCTGTCATCGCGCCCACGTAGCAGGCAGCACAGATACTCACAACGCCCCAAAAAGCGACGAACTGGGGGATAAGTTGTATTTTAAGATGGTGCAGCGCACAAATCGTGCATATGTACGGACAGACGCGGCCCAGAATATACTAGAAATGCGCCGTTGGGGCATAAACACAGGGGTTACAGCATGCTGTATACAGCTCATGAAATTCAGAAAAACTGGTTGGCGGGCGCAAGCTATCTGGCGCAAATTCAAGCCAATTGGTTGAACAGTAGCGTCAATCCTTTTTCCTATTTGGGCGGCGGATCAGTCGTCGCGTCGGCGCTCGACGTATTCGCGCATGCCGCGATGGCGCGGGGCAAGCCAGACTTCGGTCTCGGCACAACCGTCATCAAGGGCAAGCCTGTTGCTGTCAACGAGAAGATCGAGTGCCGAAAGCCCTTTGGTCAGCTCAAACATTTCATTCGTGATGGAGCGCCCACAGGTCAACCCAAGCTGCTGATCGTCGCGCCGATGTCGGGCCATTATGCGACATTGCTGCGTGGTACGGTCGAGCGGATGCTGCCGGGCCATGATGTCTGGATCACCGACTGGCGCGATGCACGCGAAGTGCCGTTGAAGGACGGGCATTTCGACCTCGACGATTATGTCGATTATCTAGTCGAGTTTCTCGAACATATCGGTCCCGGCGCACATATGCTCGCGGTCTGCCAGCCATCAGTGCCGTGCTATGCCGCCGCAGCTGTGATGAGCGCTAACAAACATCCGTGCCGGCCGAAAACGCTGACGATGATGGGCGGCCCGATCGATACCCGCGAAGCACCGACGGCGGTCAATACGTTGTCGACCGAGCGCCCGCATTCGTGGTTCCGGCAAAACGTGATTGCCACCGTTCCAACGAACTATCGCGGTTCTGGACGCAAGGTTTATCCCGGCTTTTTGCAGCTTGGCGGCTTCATGACGATGAACTTGGGGAACCACATGTTCAGCCATTGGGAAATGTTCAAACATCTGGTCGTAGGCGATGACGACAGCGCAGATGCGACCAAAGAATTTTACGACGAATATCGCTCGGTTTGCGACATGACGGCTGAGTTCTATCTGCAAACCGTCGATGTCGTGTTCCAGCGGCATTTGCTGCCCAAGGGCGAAATGATGCACCGGGGCAAACGCGTCGATCCCGCCGCGATTACCGACATAGCCTTGCTCGCAATCGAGGGCGAACGCGACGATATCAGCGGCGTGGGCCAGACCAGGGCGGCGCTCAAAATCGCAACCAAGTTACCCGAAGCGCAGAAGAAATATTATCTCGCACCCGAAGTCGGCCATTACGGCATCTTCAACGGCAGCAAATGGCGTGACAAGATTGCACCGGTGGTCGAGGACTGGATTCTCGCTCATAATTGACAAGGACGTTCGCTTGTCCTTGTATTCCTAAGTATATTTAGCCAGGCTACGCCCAATTCGATGGGGGCCGGATGACGTTACGCATTTCCGCTATGATTGAGCGCTGGCCGGTTGCCGGACAGTTTATCATCGCGCGCGGCGCGAAGACCTATGTTGATGTGCTGGTGGTTGCCGTGAGCGATGGCAATCATGTCGGCATGGGTGAAGGCACAGCAATCTATTACCAAGGCGAGAGTGCCGAAAGCTGTTTGGCGCAGGTCGAAACGGTTATCGACGATCTGGAGCAGATGGACGCCGATGAGGCGCGAGCATTGGTGCAGATATTATTGCCACCGGGCGCGGCGCGCAATGCGCTCGACTGTGCGTTATGGGACGTTGCAGCGAAGGCGGCGGATTTGCCGTTATGGCAACATCTCGGCTTAGAAGACGAGCCTACGCCGTTGGTGACAGCCTTCACGATTTCGCTGGGGCAAGCAGCGGTGATGGAGGCCGATGCGGCGAAGGCAGCAACCAAGGGCTACGGACTGCT
>JANONL010000140.1:0-4084 GCA_031420815.1 Sphingomonadales bacterium
TAAGCGCAGCGCGTGGTTTTTCCAAACGTCGTGATATTCGGGGTCCAATCCGCTAAACGGCGACGCGGCGCGGACAGATTGCAATATGCACTGCTTTAGCGGATCGGCTTGCGGGCGGTTGCTGTCGTTGACCCCGACCTGTTTGTTGAACTGGACGTTGGTTAAACGACCGGAAGGTTCGAGGCTCAGCGTGACGAACGTCTCTATCTGGTTGATTTCGACCCCCGACGGCGCGCAGGCGCGCACGCGGTTGCGAATTTGCGATGCAAGCGAGGCGCTGACCGAACGGCGGACCTCCGCTCCGCTTTTTGCCGCTGGCGTGCCAATTGCTTTACCCGCGCCGGGCGCTTTGCCAACATTGTTGATCGAATCCTCGAAGCTTTTGCTCAGTCCGCCGGTTTTGGCAGGCGCCGTGCCTTTGCCGCTTTTAACTGCGGCGGCTGCAACTTTGGCAGGAGATTGCTTTACCGGCACTTTCTTGGCCGCTGTTTTAGCGGGCGGCGGCACTTCGCGCTTCAAGGGTTTTTCGACGGGCTTGACTTGCGGTTTTGCAACCGGCCTTTCGATTTGCATTACGGGCGCAGGCGGCGGTTCGGCGGGTTCTGCTTGTGCTGCGGCTGGGGGTGCCGAATCTTCCTGTATCGCATCGGGCGCGGTGGACACTTCGGCGATTTCGCCCACCAGCGACACCGCAATCGGTTCGGCCCTTTTGATCCGGTCGGTCGAAAAAAACAGGCCGAGCAGCATCGCCACGACCAGAAGCACATGGCCGCCGATCGCTGTGCCAAGCCCTAGTTTCTCCGTTTGGTCCATCGCCATTTCGTTAGTTTTCGCCAGATGAACCGGTGGTGACCAGGCTGACACTGTTCAGCCCGGCACGGTTCAGCTCACCCATCACCCGCATCATCTGGCCGTAGTTTATATCGCGGTCGCCGCGCAGCATGATCTGCTTGGGATCATCGGAATTTTGCGCTGCTGCAATCTCTTCGAGGCGCGCAGGCAACTCGCTTGGGCTAACTTCGGTGCCGTCGATAAAGGTTGCGCCGTCCTTGTCGATGCTGATCTCGACCGGCTCTTTTTTCTGGTCAAGCGCGTTGGCGCGGCTTTCGGGGAGTTCGACTGGTACACCGGTTACAAGCAGCGGCGCGGTCACCATGAAGATGATGAGCAGCACCAGCATGACATCGACGAGCGGTGTGACGTTGATTTCGGCCATCGGCGCGCGGCGTGAACCACGACCACGCTGGCGTCTGCGGCCTGAGGAAACATTCATCGCCATTACCCAAAATACTGTTCATGTTGAGCTTGTCGAAGCACAGTTTGGCCGACAGGCTCAGGGCGAGTGGTGATAGGGGGCACTCTCATCCTTCGCGCTCCAGTTCACGCGATAATGTTCCGTGAAAGCCGTCGGCAAAGCGGCCCATCCGCGCTTCATATTGGTTTAGCCGGTGCGAAAAGCGGTTATAGGCGATGACCGCCGGAATCGCGGCGAACAGGCCGATGGCGGTCGCAAACAGGGCCTCGGCTATGCCGGGTGCGACCACGGCGAGGCTTGAGTTTTGTTCGGCGGCAATCGCCGAAAAGCTGCGCATGATGCCCCAAACGGTACCGAACAATCCGACAAACGGCGCGACCGAACCCGTGGTCGCCAAAAAGTTCAACCGGTTGGCAAGCTTGTCGGTCTCCGCTGCAATGCTGGCGTCCATCGCGGTCGATAGCCGTTCGCGGGTGCCTGCGCGGTCAATCGGGCCGCCATTGGTCGAACGTCTCCATTCACCGACGCCTGCTGCAAAAACCTTGGCGACTGGCAGTTCGCTTTTGCCCTGATGGCCGTAAAAGCCGTCGATGTCGTCCGATTTCCAGAAATCGCGCTCGAACTTGTCGGTTCCTGACTGGATGCCCGACATTTTCAGGGTGAAGCTGACGATGATCATCCATGCCCAGATGCTGGCCAGCGCCAGGCCGATGATGACCGCCTTCACCACCCAGTCGGCATCCATGAACAATTTTACAGGTGAGAAACTGGCGCCTTGCGCCAACAGTAGAAAATCCATGGTCTTCCTTTACGTGTCTTGGGCGCGCTTATCGATGATCGACTGAAACGCCGCAACCCAATGTTTGGGCTGGCGGCGCGGACGGCCATCGGGGGCGACAAAGGCGGCGGTCACCTGTGCATCGAGCAGCAATTCACCATCGCGGCTGACCCGTTGATGAATATCGCAACTTGCCGCGCGAACCGCCTCGACGGTGCTGGTGACAACCAAGGCATCGTCGAAATGCGCGGGCTTTTTATATTTGAGCGCGATTTGCGTGACGGCGTATGCACCTTCGCCCGCCTCATGCACGGCGCGCTGATCGATCCCGACGCGCGCGAGCATGTCGGACCGCGCCCGTTCCATGAAATGCAAGTAACGCGCGTGATAGACGACGCCGGAAAAATCGGTGTCCTCAAAATAGACGCGGACGGCGAACAGATGTTCGTGGCCGATGAATTGGCCGTGATAGGGCTGGGGTTGGCTCATCGGAGTTGTGCTTAACCGCAGAAATCCGGCGCGGGAAGGGGGTTTGATGGCCGCGCACTCGGTTCGTCGCACTGTGGAATCGCACTGCCCTTATCCGAATTTGCACTGATCCTTGACTCAAAGTAACCCCAAGGTTACTTATGTAACCCTAAGGTGACTTTAAGGGGAATAGATATGTCCGCAGAAGATATCGCTTTGGCCGAAAAACTAACGCTGCGCCGTGCGCGGGCCTCTATCATCTTAGGCATATTTTTCTTGGCCACGATGGCGAGCAGTTTGGGCGTAGATTTTCCGGCCAACCGCCCGCAGACGGTTAAGCTGGCGGCCTGGATAATATGGGCAGCGGCATTGCTATTTCTATTGGGCGCAGGCGGCGGGTTGTTTCGCGGCAAGGTCGTTCGCTCTTTGATGAACGACGAAAGCACGATCGATAACCGCAGGCGGGCGATGGTTGCGGGATTTTGGGCGACGGTCCTGTCCGCCTTCGTGCTTTACGCCATCACCTTCTATGAACCCATCTCGGGCCGCGAAGTCATAAGGCTGTTGTTGTCGGCTGCCGTTGGTGCGTCGATCATCCGCTTTGGCATATTGGAGCAGCGATCACTCGGTCGTGGCTGACAGATTGGATAACCGCCTGCGTGACGCGCGCGTTGCGGCGGGCTGGACGCAGGCAGAACTGGCCGAGAGGGTGGGTGTCAGCCGAAAGACCGTCAACACCGTGGAAAATAGCGTATTCGTGCCATCGACCGTGCTGGCGCTGAAACTGGCGCGGGCATTGGGTGTGTCGGTGGAGGGGCTGTTTAGCCTCGTCGAATAGCCACCATTCAGGTTTTCTTGCGAACGAACTTTCGTCCGGTCATGTGGTCTGGCGCAAAAACGATGTCGTGATCGGTATCGTATTCGACAACAGAAAAGGGGCGGATCGTCTGCATGAATGATGTGACCGGCTTTTCCGGACATTCTCGAAGGTCGGTAATCCAATAGGGTGTGCGCAGCCGCGTGTCGGTTCCTGCACCGTTGCAGCCGTCATGCATCGATATGACCAACCCATCTTCGATCCGCAATATTGCCCTCGAACCATCCGGACCGAACGCTTTTGGATCGGCCAATTGCCAGCTACCATCCTGCTTGTATTGCTTCTCGAATATCGGCCAGTTCATCCAGAATATGGCGAACAGAAGTAACATGTTCAGCAAAAGGCTGAGCCGCAACTTCATTTATCAAATAACCCGTCCTGCGCGCCCGCAGGCGGGTTCAAACCCAAATGTTTCCACCCCGGCGCATTGAGCGCGCGGCCTCTTGCCGTGCGCGCAATCAGGCCCAGTTGCAGCAGGAACGGCTCGACGACATCTTCGATAGTGTCGCGCGGTTCGGATAGGCCGGCGGCGAGTGCCTCGACCCCCACCGGCCCGCCGCGATAAATGTCGGCGATCATGTGCAGATAGCGCCGGTCCATCGCGTCTAGACCGAGCGCATCGACCTCCAGCCGGTTGAGCGCGCTGTCGGCGATTTTGGCGGTGACGGTGGGTTCGCCCGCGACGTTGGCAAAGTCGCGGACACGG
>JANONL010000141.1:0-2318 GCA_031420815.1 Sphingomonadales bacterium
GACCGCATAGACATAGGCCCGCGCCGAATTGAGCGCGACATACATGTCGGCAATCTTGCCCTGCATCAGCTGAAAGCCGCCGATGGATTTGCCGAACTGTTTGCGCTCGCGCACAAACGGCAGGACGACGTCGAGGCAGGCCTGCATGATGCCCAATTGGATACCCGCCAGCACCGTGCGCTCGTAATCGAGGCCCGACATCAATATGCTGACCCCGCCATTGACCGCGCCCATGACGTTTTCGTCAGGCACTTCGCAGTCGTTGAACACCAACTCGGCCGTGGGCGAGCCGCGCATCCCCATTTTGTCGATTTTCTGGCCTATCGAAAAACCCGGCATATCCTTTTCGATCAGAAAGGTGGTGATGCCGCCCGATCCTTCGCCGGTCTTGGCATAGACCACCAACGTGTCGGCATAGGCCGCGTTGGTAATCCAGAATTTGGTGCCGTTGAGGACATATCCGCCCTGCACCTTTTCCGCCTTCAGCTTCATCGAAACGACGTCCGAACCCGCGCCCGCCTCCGACATCGCCAGCGACCCGACATGTTCGCCCGAAATCAGCTTGGGCAGATATTTCGCCTTCTGCTCTGGGCTGGCCCAGCGCGCGATCTGGTTGACACACAGGTTGCTGTGCGCCCCGTAACTGAGGCCAACCGAGGCCGAAGCGCGCGCAACTTCCTCCTGCGCCACCACATGCTCCAGATAACCAAGCCCAAGCCCGCCGTCGTCCTCCGGCACCGTAATCCCGTGCAGCCCAAGCGCGCCCATTTCGGGCCACAGGTCACGCGGAAACCAGTCATCGGCATCGATCTTCGCGGCCAGCGGGGCAATCTTGTCGTCGGCAAATCGCGCCGCGCTATCGCGAATCATGTCGGCATTTTCGCCAAGGTCGAAATTGAAATGGCTCATTATGCCTCCCTGTGTTGGCCGGGACAAAACCGCCAATGATGTTGGTGCACCCAACTGGATTCGAACCAGTGGCCCCCAGATTAGGAATCTGATGCTCTATCCTGCTGAGCTATGGGTGCTGAATTTCGTCCAGCCATAGCTTGGCCAATTCACAGGGTCAATTTTTTGCCTCAGGCGGGATAAACGGAAACGGTAGCGGCGCCACCGATATGCCTTCTTCGGCCAGAGCTTCGGCCTCATCTGGGCTGGTTTCGCCGTGGATCAGCCGGTCGTCGCTTTCACCGTAATGGATGGCGCGCGCGGTTTCGGCGAATTCACGGCCCACCCACTGCGAATTTTTCAGCATTTCGGATTGTGCCGACGCGATCTTCTGCATCATTTCCATCATAACGGGCGGCAAAGCCGGGGTGTTGATCACCTCGCCGCTGACGGGCGTTTCTTCGGCATGGCCGACAACCGCAGGAACAGAAGCCACTACTCCAGCCTGATTGCCTTTGCGGCCGACATTGGGAACCGACAGCATTTTCCAGACATTGCCATCGCTACAGACCGGGCAGGCAACCAAACCGTCGGCGTGCTGCGCATCATAATCGCGGGAGGAGGAAAACCAGCCCTCGAACCGGTGTCCCTTGCCACAACAAAGGTCGAAACTGATCATCCCGTCGCACTCTGTGCCAGCAAAGCGTCGAGCTTGCCCGAACGTTCGAGCGCCGCCAGATCGTCGCTGCCGCCGACCGGTTGGTCGTTGATGAAAATCTGCGGTACGGTGCGGGATCCGGGTATCCGAGCTGCCATTTCGTCGCGTTTGGTGCCGCCCATGCTGACGTCATATTCGGCATAATTGACGCCTTTTTGGTCAAGCAAATGTTTGGCACGCACGCAATATGGGCAGGCAAATTTGGTGTAGATTTCAACCGTTGCTGTCATAAAACAGAAATGGGGTGGAGTGACGCCCAAGTCAAGCGTCGAGCGTCACGGGCTGTCCTTCGGACAATGCCTCGCCGCGTAGGGCCCTCGCCCAGCAAAACAGTTGCACCCATCCGACACCTGCCTTTTTAAGCGCGGTCATGCATCCGTTGCTGGTTGCACCGGTGGTCAAAACATCATCGACCAAAATGACTCGCGCGCCGTCGATGCGGCCTTGCCAGCGCGGATTGATCGCGAATGCCTTGCCGACGGCGCGTCTGCGGTCCTTCGCCGAAAGCCCGCGCATGGTTGGCGTGCGCCTGGTCCGGAGCAGCAGGTCAGGCGTGCACTGTATATTGCCAAGCCGTGCAAGCTCGGCGGCGATCAACGCCGACTGGTTGAAACTACGCGACCATAATCGTGTCCAGTGCAACGGAACCGGCGCGACAATCAATCCTTCGCGGTCGTCAGGCAGGTGCCGCAACATTTGCGCCGCAATCATT
>JANONL010000142.1:0-1969 GCA_031420815.1 Sphingomonadales bacterium
TCGATCGACATCGCGAACAGGTCTGCGATGCGGAACGCCAGCGGCAGCGAGGGGTCATATTTCCCGGTCTCGATCGCATTTACCGATTGCCGTGATACGCCCAGCGCATCGGCCAGATCCTGCTGGCTCCAGTCACGCTCGGCACGCAGGACTTTGAGGCGGTTTTTCATCAGCAGCCGGTACCGGTCAGCCCGTCCCGGCCCATGGTCAGCCAGTTATAGATCGCGCCAACGCCCAGCCCCATGAACCAGAAAAACGCCGCGCCAAATCCGAAATTGCCGTGGGGCACCAGATCGAAATTCTGCAAGAACTCCCATACCGTCATGATCGTCAGGCAAAATCCGGTGGCGATCAGGCATTGCCGGACGTGCATCATCCGGATGAATTCGTCGGGCTCCTCGACCAACAACCGCATCACCGCCCAGAACACCCCGATGATCGGCAGTGCAGGCAGGATGGCGAGCGCATAAGCGGGGATGCCCGATACGGCTCCGGCGTCGAACGCGGCGACGGCGGCGAGCAGCGTGACGATGTAGAGCGTCATCAACACCGCAAGGCGAATGAGATAGCTACGGATCGCGGGGCTTTTATATTTGGCCATGACAAGGTTCCTTGTTGATTAGACAAGTGTACTTTACTCTTAGGCTTATGGCTATGTCAAGGGACATTGACTTTGTAGTTGAGGAGTAGGAAACCCTAATAAAGGGTGGCCAAGGCGTGCGTAGTCAATCATCTAAATTATTGTGCTACATTAAAGCTTGCATTAGCCATTTACTGTGCTACAATAATGTCAGCGGCAAATAGGTCGTTAAAAACTGGAGAATGAGCATGAGCAAACAAAAGGGCAGTTTTGCCCAGCGAGGAATGCCATACTATGAAAGTCCAGTACGATCCATCGAAGAGGCAAGCCACGCTGGAGCATCGTGGCCTAGATTTTGAAGCTATCGTTGAGGTCTTTGATGGCTTTTATTTGATCCGCGAGGACGACCGAAAAGAGTATGGCGAAATCCGTTACGTCATGCTTGGCGCGCTTGATAGCACACCCGTTGTTTGTGTGTGGACACCGAGAGGTGACGCAGTTCGCGTTATCTCCATGAGGATTGCAGATGAAGAAGAACGCAAAATTTACCGACGAGGGTTGGAAAGATACGGATGATGCGCCCAAGCTTACTCATGCTTGGGTTAACGAAGCGGATGTATATCGTGGCAAAACCTTGGTACGTCGTGGCCGACCGAAGCTTGAACAAACCAAGCAGCATGTGTCGCTACGTCTCGATCCAGATGTTATCGAAAGCTTCAAAGCAGGTGGCCCAGGATGGCAGGTCCGTATCAATGAAGCACTGAGGAAAGCAGCGCAGCTTTAACACTGTTTTCTGGAGTGCCGGATCCGGAGTATCGGTCTAAATTCTGTGGCACAATACCCTCACCGATACCGCTCCTCCTCCTGCCTGAACGCTTCATTTTCAAGCTTGACCAACGCCTCACTCACCAGATCCTGACCCTTGTGGATCGTTCGGACGATCGCGGGTGAGTGTTCATCGTTGCATTCCTCTTCAGCGGCCAAGCTGCTTTCAAAATCGGCCTCCAGATCATGCAGTTTTTGGGCGAACTGTGCTCGTTCGCGTTTCTCGGCGCTTTCGTGGTTTAGCACCGTTTCATGCAGGTCGAATTCTCCGGCGCGCGGGCCGTAGCGGCGGGTCATTGTCTGGCGCATCATGAACATCAACAGCCGGTTGTCGAACCAGCGTTTCTCACCGACCTGCTCGCCTTTGTAGAAATGCGCCACCGCCACGCCGTTGATCGCGCGGTCCATCGCGATGTCCTGCAGCCGGGCAAAGCCGGTACGCTGCGCCGCATCCCAGGCTTGCGCAAACGACGCCGCGCCGGGTTCCTTGCGCAGATTATAGGCGCTGGTTGTGCCCATGCCGACTTTGGCGGCGGCGGCGCTGACATTGCCGGTTTCGGATAA
>JANONL010000143.1:0-7657 GCA_031420815.1 Sphingomonadales bacterium
CCAAGGTCACCGCCCCGTCAAGGCATGCCAGATTAGACGCGGACCCCAAACATCTGGCCGGGTGCTTAGTGCAAGGATCGACAGAGGGCGAAATGCTCGTGGCGTTCGATATGAAGCTGACAGATCGCTATCGCCGAATGTCTTGCCGAAACGAAGCGACAGGTCGTTGATTGACCAAGTTCGGCCAAGCGTATCGACGGCCCCGGCGGCACCTGCCCAATCGGCATAGCTGCGAAAAACCGCGTTTGAGCGCGCTTCAGCAAAATTTTTAAGCGTTTGGGGCGCCCAATCTTCGGCCGCAGCCAAAATGCTCCAAGCGTCCAGCACAGCCTGCATCGCGGCGGTCAACCGATCAGCATACCCGGTGTTTTCGAGCTGCGCCAGTTGCGCCAATAACGGCTCCCCCGCTGGTCGAAGCGCGGTCGGTTTGGCGATGGCGTCATACCACCACGCAATTTTCATCTGGGCAAAGATCGGCTCGCTACTGCGCGCAATTACGTCCGCAATCCTGTCATCGAACGCAAGCAGCAGTGCCAATGGCGCACGCAAATCCGGCAGGGCATAGGCAATAGCCAGTCGCGCAGGCGGCGTGAGGGTCGATGATTCGGCGTTCATTGCACCTCTTGCAGACGAATTTCCGGGCCAGATCAAGGTTAACCAGTCGATAACCCTGTTCGTTCAAACGCCGATTACTATTCCTGAAGTATTACACTCAGGAAATCTACCGGCGTCAAACAGGGGACACCACCGTGAAGAATCTCGAAGCCAATAATTTGGCCGGCGTGCTGACGCGTCTGCTTAAAAACGAATCGGGCAACGTCATCGCAATCATGGCGGCCGCAATTGTTCCAGTCATTGGCCTTGTTGGCGGTGGCGTCGACATGAGCCGCATATATTTAACGCAGACCCGCTTGCAAGCGGCATGCGACGCCGGTTCGCTTATGGGCCGAAAGGTCATGGCAGGCGGCGGATGGTCGGACAGCACGTACAAAGCCAGAACCGAAGCCACTAGAGCGTTTAATGCCAATTTTGAACCGGGCGCTTATGCCACCGGCACCGTCACCAAGGCGTTTTCGGAAAATGCCGGCAAGGTGTCAGGAACTGCGTCGGTGACGGTTCCTATGACACTGATGCGGGTATTGGGTCAGCAAGAACGGACCATTTCGGTGCAGTGCAGTTCCGAAATGCGTATTCCCAATTCGGACGTGATGTTCGTTCTCGATACGACAGGGTCAATGAATTGGGCGGCTGACGGGAACACCATTACCAGCACCAATCCGGCAAAAATCACTGAGCTGAAACTGGCAACAAAATGTTTTTACGAAACGCTGACCCAACGGAACATTGATGATGTCACCGCAGCTCAATGCGGCGAAACTGCCGATCCAGTAGAGGCAGCGTCAAATACATCACAAATACGATTTGGCTTCGTACCGTATTCAATCAACGTAAACGTCGGTCGGTTGCTGCCGCTAGACTATATCGCCAATACCTGGAATTATCAGTCTCGTCGGGCAAACTTCGTAGTCGATCCTGATAACAGCTACACATTGGGTGCGGTCAGCGCTTTGATCCAGAACGGCTCACCCAGCTCGAGCCCCTCTGCCGGTGGTTGGGTAAATGCGCCCAATAATGTTGTTATTAGTGGCACTACTTACCTGAAAACGGTTAGCGTAAGCAGGGCTCCTCTGGATTGTTCGACGATTTCGAAGCCAGCTACGCAGTCAAGCGGCCCGACAACAAATGGCCCGTATCAGACCGGCACTACTCCGACGCCGGTTTATCCAGCCACGTCAGTTCCGCTCACCTATCAAAAGCAGGTGACGTCGGGGACAGTGACTTATCGATACACACCGCAAACGACACCGTCGAGTAAGAACAAGCAGTGCTATCTTCAGACGCAAACTAACTCGACGGTCGTCACGACTAACTACACAGCCACTCAACCGGTCACGTGGATTCCCAAAACCGTTTTCGACAATTGGACTTATGGTAGCATTGCAACTGATATTTCTGGCCTGAAAAATACAAGCTCCAACAGTTGGAATTCGGCGGTATCACTGCCCATCGGAACCACCGGTGCAAGCACCAGCATAGCATGGGATGGGTGCATTGCCGAGCGCCAGACCGATAAAACAATGACCACATGGGACACGTCGGTGAGTTCGACAGCCAAGGACATGGCGATCGACCTTATTCCAAATCCCAACGACCCAACGACATTGTGGGGACCAAGGTTAACCGGCGCGCTCTACACGCGGGTAGCGCTCAACAATGATGGCTCGTTGTCGAGCAACAGAACGTTGAACACCGTGATCACGGCTAACAACATGAGCAAGCCGGGCACGGCGGTCTGTCCGACCCAATCGAAATTATATGAAACATGGACCGCTGCGAATTATAAGGCATATGTAAACAGCATTTTGACTGGCGGGAACACCTACCACGACATCGGGTTGCTGTGGGGTGCCCGCTTGATGTCGCCAACAGGTATATTTGCCGCACACAATGCAGTCGCCAATGACAATGTGCAGCGGCACATGATCTTTATGACCGACGGTGACACCAATACCAGCACCGATACGCTTGGTGCCTATGGATACCCTTGGTACGACCGTTTACAAACTAATTCATCGAGCGCGCCCACAGCGACGCAGCTCGACGATCTTGTTGATGCGCGGTCTCCTGCATTGTGCACCGCCATCAGGAATAAAAATATAACGTTGTGGGTCATTTCCTACGGTAACGGCGTTTCGACTGACACCGAGGACCGTCTGAGGAACTGCGCATCAGACGGCAAATATTTCCCATATGTCCCTGGCCAGAGTTTGACCACACAGTTCAAGCAGATTGCGGCGCAGATCTCGGCACTTCGCCTGACAACGTGAGGATTGCTACCATGAAAAAATCCCGTATTTCCAAGCTACGCGATGATGCATCGGGCGTATCGGTCACCGAGTTCGGCTTGATCGCGCCGGTTGTAGCTACTTTGATGATGGGTGCTATGGACAGCGGCCACACATTGTACATGCGCACCGTGCTCGATGGCTCTATTCAGGATGTTGCCCGCGATTCGTCACTGGAAGACGGCAGCATTCTCGCAAAACAAGAAGCCATTTACGGCCGAATTCGCGACCAGATCCAACATCTCAATAAAAACGCGACCGTTACAATCAAACGCCGTTATTATCGGAATTTCACCGGCGCGGCCAACGCGGTGGCAGAAGAGTACACCGACAACAATAGTAACGGCACGTGCGATAATGGCGAACCTTATGTTGATGCCAACCTGAACGAGGCATGGGATTCCGATGGCGGCGACGCTGGACAAGGCGGGGCGAAGGACGTTTCTATCGTTACTGTCACCGTTTCTTACCCGCGCCTGTTCCCAGTAGCCAAACTAATTGGCTTACCGGACGTCATCTCGCTGGCATCGACAACCGTACTCGCAAACCAGCCTTATGGCGACCAAGCCCGATATGGCGCTGCCCAAACGAGAAACTGTGATGACTAATTTAAAACAAAAGTTCACGCGTTTGGCGTTATTCTGCAAACAGCTCCGCAACGATAATAGCGGGCTGGCAATGGTTGAATTTGCCGTATCGTTGCCGTTTTTCATGGTTCTTACGGTTGGCGGGCTGGAGACGGCAAATTATGCCGCCAGCATCATGCAGGTAAACCAGATTGCCCTTCACGTTGCCGATAACGGAGCGCGAATGGGAGCGGATAGTCTTTTGTCTGCCAAGCGGGTTTCCGAAATCGACGTCAATGATGTATTTACCGGGGCGCGTCATGAGGGCCGCGGCCTTGTACTTGACGGATTTCATCCGTTCACCGACCCCGGCACCAATCAGGTTGTCGCCAGAGGAAACGCCCGTATTTTCCTCTCAAGTCTCGAGCCGGTGGCAAGCCCGAACACAACAAACAGGTTCAAAATTGCATGGCAGCGTTGCTCTGGTCCCGGCACCCACTACACACCAACATACGGCACCGTCGCCAATAGCGCGAACGTTACTGGCATGGGTCCGGCCGGAAGGCAGGCCAAGGCACCGGATTACGGCGCAGTAATGTTTGCTGAAATCCATTATCATTTCAAGCCGTTATTAGACCTTGGGTTTTCCAGTCTGACCGAACGCGATATCGTTGCCACGAGTTCAATGGTCGTTCGCGACTCTCGCGATTTCACCAGAGTCTATCCAAGCACCGGCGTCACACCGTCCAATTGTTAAATCAAGGAACGAGCCGACGCACGGCAGCGGCAATCTTGCTGGAATTGACCAACGCCAGTTTTTCCAGATTGGCAGCGTAAGGCATCGGCACATCTTCGTTGGTTACGCGCATCACGGGCGCGTCAAGGTCGTCAAAGCCTTCTTCCATGCAGATTGCCAGGATTTCGCTACCGACCGAACAGACCGGCCAGCCTTCCTCAGCGATGATCAGGCGGTTGGTTTTTGCAAGGCTGGCGAGCACGGTCGCCTTGTCGAGCGGGCGGATGGTGCGCAGGTCGATGACCTCGGCGCTGATCCCCTCGCCCGCCAGTTTTTCGGCGGCTTCTAGCGCCATGCCAACGCCGATCGAATAACTGACAATCGTGATATCGCTGCCCTCGCGCATGATCCGCGCCTTGCCAATCGGTAAGACATGGTCATCAAGTGCCGGCACCTCGAACGTGCGGCCATAAAGCAGCTCGTTCTCCAGAAACACGACCGGGTCTTCGCAACGGATTGCGGCTTTTAGCAAGCCCTTTGCATCCGCCGCGTCATAGGGGCAGATTACTATGAGGCCGGGGACACTGGCATACCACGGCGCATAGTTCTGGCTATGCTGGGCACCGACACGCGCGGCCGCGCCATTGGGACCGCGAAACACGATGGGGCAGCGCATCTGACCGCCCGACATATAATTAGTCTTCGCCGCCGAGTTGATGATGTGGTCAATCGCCTGCATCGCGAAATTGAAAGTCATGAACTCGATGATGGGGCGCAAACCACCCATTGCTGCTCCGGTACCGATACCGGCGAAGCCATACTCGGTAATCGGGGTATCGATAACGCGCTGCGCGCCGAATTCGTCAAGCAGGCCTTGGGTTACTTTATAGGCACCCTGATACTCGGCGACTTCCTCGCCCATGACAAAGACGCGCGGGTCGCGGCGCATTTCCTCGGCCATCGCATCGCGGAGAGCTTCGCGCAGCGTTAGCGACGTCATGGCTGTGCCCTCGGGAATGGCGGGGTCGGATTTGGCAGGCGTTGGAGCGGTTTTAGCGGTTGGGGTGGGTTGTTCTGCCTCTGAAACCGCCTTGCCGTCTCCGTTGGAAACCGTCTTTTCATCCCCGTTCGTGTCGAGCGCAGTCGAGACACCTATCGGTTGCGCACTACTTGGCGGCATCTCGACTTCAGCCACAGGCTGAAGTTTATCCTGAGCGCCCGCCCCGTGGGCAGTCGAAGGGCTCGATGCAAACGGCTTGGGGAGAGTTGGCGCGGGTTTCTCATCCTCTTCATCCTCGCCGGTAATCATCGCAATCACCGTCCCGACTTTCACGCCATCGGTACCCTCGGCCACCAGAATCGACGACACCACGCCCTCGTCAATCGCTTCAAACTCCATCGTTGCCTTATCGGTTTCGATCTCGGCCAGTATGTCGCCGGACTTCACAACGTCGCCTTCCTTGACCAGCCATTTGGCGAGCGTGCCTTCTTCCATCGTCGGCGAGAGCGCAGGCATTTTGAGTTCAACGGCCATCAATATTGCTCCACCAGCACATCGGTATAAAGTTCGGACAGTTCTGGTTCGGGTGAGCTTTCGGCAAAGTCGGCCGATGCCGCGACGATGGTCCGGATTTCTTTGTCGATGGCCTTGAACTCATCCTCACCGACTCCCATTCCCGCCAGCAATTCCTTGGCGCCTTCGATCGGATCGCTATTGTCGCGCACCGATTGGACCTCGTCGCGGCTGCGATATTTGGCAGGGTCCGACATCGAATGGCCGCGGTAGCGATAGGTCTTCATTTCTAGCAGAACCGGTCCCTTGCCGGCGCGCACCCAGTCGAGCGCCACCTCAGCCGCGCCGCGCACCGCGAGCACGTCCATGCCGTCGACCTGAATGCCAGGAATGCGGAAGCTTTCGCCGCGCCGGTACAATTGGTCCTCTGATGAGGCACGATTGACACTGGTGCCCATCGCATATTGGTTGTTTTCGATCACGAAAATGATTGGCAGCTTCCACAACTCGGCCATGTTGAAGCTTTCATAGACCTGCCCCTGGTTGGACGCACCATCGCCGAAATAGGCAAGGCAAACGCCGCCATCGTTCGAGTATTTATGGCCAAACGCAAGCCCTGCCCCGAGCGAGACCTGCGCACCGACGATGCCGTGGCCGCCGTAAAATTTGTGGGCGGTCGAAAACATATGCATCGACCCGCCCTTGCCTTTGGAAATCCCGGCGGCACGCCCAGTCAGTTCGGCCATAATCAGATTGGGATCGATACCGTAAGCCAGCATATGGCCGTGGTCACGGTAGCCAGTAATTACGCTGTCCTTGCCCGGGGTCAGCGCCGATTGCAGACCGATAGCAACGGCTTCCTGCCCGATGTAAAGGTGGCAAAACCCGCCGATCAACCCGAGCCCATAAAGCTGCCCCGCTTTCTCCTCGAACCGCCGGATCAACAGCATGTCGTGATAGAATTTCAGCAGTTCCTCTTTTGTCGCCTTGTATGGCTGCGGTTCAGCCGGACGCTCACGATTGGTGCGCGATGCATCGGTTGAAATCATCGATTTTTTCGCGGTCGCTTTTTTGGCGGGGGTTTTGGCCAAGGGAGGTATCCTCTGTATCATTTATCAGCGATTTACGGCTTTCGCCTAGTCAAATTGCGTGCATCTGCAAAGGTCTTTCCGTTACGAAACGCAATACATAGCTATTCATTTCATCGGTACGACGACTTCGTCGGGTGCCACGACATTCAGTTCCTTGCGCATCAACTCACCAGCCAGGTCAGGATCGACGTTATCGCGGTCCAACAGCCGTTGCCGGTTGCGCAAGGCATCGCGCTCCTTTTCGAGCTTGGCAAGTTCATCGGTGCGCTCGTTCAGTGCCGCACGGTAATCGGTCCACGCAATAATTCCGGTGGGACCAAGCAACGCGTAGGAAGCAATCGCCAACAGCGCCATGAGCGCCAAACCGGGACCGATCACCGACTTCACATAATGCTGGTTTCTGCGCGGGCGGGCCATGTCTAACTAGCAACACATATCGGCTTTGCATGCAAGCGCCTGCGTTTAACGAAAAATGCTTTGCCCTGCGTAAACTGCTGCCGAGGCAAGTTCTTCCTCGATGCGGATCAGCTGGTTATATTTCGCCAACCGGTCGGACCTTGCGAGGCTACCGGTTTTGATCTGACCGCAATTGGTGGCGACCGCAAGGTCGGCGATGGTCGTATCCTCGGTTTCACCCGAGCGGTGCGACATCACGGTGGTGTAAGACGCGCGGTGGGCCATCGAAACGGCAGCCAGTGTTTCCGACAACGTGCCGATCTGGTTGACCTTGACCAATAGCGAATTGGCGAGGCCTTTGCCGATGCCCATCGACAGGCGCTCGGGGTTGGTGACGAACAGGTCGTCGCCGACCAGTTGCACCCTGTCACCGATCTTGTCGGTGATTG
>JANONL010000144.1:0-1738 GCA_031420815.1 Sphingomonadales bacterium
TCCTGCGTTGGCCCTTATCGTTGCCGCAATATTTAGTCCAAGGGGCGGTGCCATTATTGCGCTGTTCTGGCCGTTGTGGCTTGCGTGGCGGTTCGATAACCAGAGCGGAACCTTTCTGGTTTTGGTGATTCTACTCTACATCGTAATCGCGATTTTGCTGGTGTTGATGACGCTCATGGTCATAACTCACTAGTGAACAGCACCCTTGACCAACAACTTAGGCACCAGAAACAGCGCCGCCACCAACGGCCAGCGCCGTTGCCAGTCGCGGACCTTGATGTCGGTTCCTGCATGGCGGTTTACCTTCCACGCCAGATAATCGATACCGCCAGAATAGGTGAACGCCGCCTTGGCCAGCCGCGCGATGGTCAGCATCTTGCCGCGACGTCGCAAACCCGGCCAGCGACCGCGTTCCTGCACTATCCGCCGCTCGGGGTCGGCGAGGATGTGGATTTTGCCGCCGCTTAGTTCGTTCGCGATCATCGTATGATGCAGCGCTGCCCTGCCGAACCGCTCATAGCGTTCGGCGTCGAACGCAATCACCGATGCTGGCCGGTCCTTGCGCTCGGCGCGCAGTTCCGCCGAATAGGTCATCTGGAAACCCGATTGCCACAGGTCGGGCACATCGACCTCGCGCTCGACAAAGGCCAAGGCGGCATTGAGCAATGTCGGTGCAGCGCCCGACACCGCGCGGACCGCCATTTTCTGCGCCGTTTCATCTGCTACCCACACCAACCGCGATGGCTGGGCAAAGCGTGCCCATACCGACACCGCCGATGCCGCCGGGCGGTTGAGGTCGTGGAAATCTTGCTCGCTCAACACCGCGACCTTGGCCATCAAGCCGTCATGCTGGAACGGGAAGACATTGGGCGGCAACCGCCGGTTCCATTTGGCGAGCCAGGGTCTGTCATACGCCGCGTCATAATCCGACACGATCAGGTAGAAATCGAGCATCTGCCCTTCAAGCTGCTCGGACCGCAGGCACGACCCGTAAAACAATACTGCGCGCGCCGCGCCTGAATATTGCGCCGCGATGTGCGCGGCAAATTCCTGTACCTGCGGCAAGGCGGATATAGCCAATTCATCGGCAACCAATTGGGTGAGCGAGAGCATCTGCCGCCCTTAGCGGCTTTTGCGGGCGCTTGTTAAGCGATTATGCAGCAAGCCGCAGGAAGGGCACCGGCGCGGTCGAGCGCAGTACAATCGGTGCATTACTGTTAGCCTCGAACACTTCACCGTCGAGAACGACGCTGCTCTTCACGCTATCGATCCGAATCACATCGCCCTGCTGGATATGCAGGCCATTGACAGCATGGCGACCGAGACGACCGATAATCGAGTCAAAAATCACGCGGATCATCGCCCACGGGCTTTGATCGACGGCCATGAACTTCATTTGGCCGCGCCCGGTCATTTCCCCTGTGCGACCACCGAGCAGCAGCTTTTCGAGGGTAGTGACGATCAATACCGAAAATATGCCCTGCAGTTCGCCTTTGCGGATGAACGAAATGCTCACCGGCTTCGCCCGCGCCGGCAAGAAATTGGCTTTTAACCCGAAAATGGCGGAAAACATTACTGCCAGCCCGGCAAGAAAATGACTCAGTCCATTCGGCAAACCCAATGGATAGATCTTGTGACGGCAGAACAGGATAGTTTCGGCGAGCCCGGCGCCGCCCAAAAACATCCCCAGGACCGGCCTCGCGCCTTCGCTACCGTCACTGAGCGCAATGAGTTCGCG
>JANONL010000145.1:0-7188 GCA_031420815.1 Sphingomonadales bacterium
ATTGTTTTTGTTACATCTTCGCGGATTGCCGCCAGCATACGTTCGAACAATCCGAACGATTCCTGCTTATACTCGTTGATCGGGTTTTTCTGGGCGTAGGCACGCAGATAGATTACCTGCCGCAATGCATCGAGCGTCGACAGATGCTCTTTCCAGTGATGGTCAAGCGATTGTAGCAAGATGCTCTTTTCCACTTGCCGCCATACGGTTTCGTCAAGATCGGCGCTCTTGGCTGCAAACTTCTCCGCCGCCATGTCGGCAAGACGCGTTTCGATGACTTCCGGTTCCATAGCTTCTTCTTGCAGCCAACTGTCGAGATCTGGGGCGAGGCCCAATACTTCTGCGCATTGCTTCTTCAGGCCCTCCACGTCCCATTGCTCGGGATAGGTGCCGACTGGGCAGTATTCGCCGACGAGCGTATTTACTGTATCATTGCGCATATCTTCCACGACGTCGTCAACGGCTTCGGCGTCCATGATATCGCTGCGTTGTTCGTAAATCACTTTTCGTTGGTCATTCATGACATTATCATATTCAACCAGCTGTTTGCGAATATCATAATTACGCGCCTCGACTTTGCGCTGTGCTGTCTCGATCGCTTTGGATAACCACTTGCCGCCTATCGCTTCGCCGTCCTCAAGGCTAGAATTCATCATTTTGGAGAACAATGTTTCCGAACCAAAAATCCGTAACAGATCATCGTCGAGCGACAGATAGAAGCGCGAAAGGCCCGGGTCGCCCTGACGCCCGGAACGTCCACGCAACTGGTTATCGATGCGGCGGCTCTCGTGGCGTTCGGTCGCAAGTACGAACAGCCCGCCTGCCTCGATGACCTTGGCCTTCTCTGCCGCTATTTCGGCCTTCAAAGCGTCAACCGCTGCGTCACGTTCGGGGCCTTCGGGCATCTCTCCTAGTTCGTCATCCAGACGAAAATCAAAGTTGCCGCCGAGCTGGATGTCGGTACCGCGACCCGCCATATTGGTGGCAATGGTAACGCTGCCCAAACGCCCGGCCTGCGCCACGATATGCGCCTCGCTCTCGTGAAAACGGGCATTGAGAACGCTGTGCAGCACGCCTTCTTTTTCAAGAAATTCGGAAAGCAGTTCGGATTTTTCGATCGATACGGTGCCGACCAAAACCGGTTGACCGCGGTCATTGGCTTCCTTGATCGTCTTGGCGATTGCGCCGAATTTGTCCGGTGTATTTTTGAAAAACTGGTCGTCCTCATCGATCCGGCAGACCGGCAAATTGGTCGGTATTTCGACGACGTTCAGCTTATATATTTCGTGGAATTCGCCAGCTTCAGTTGCCGCGGTCCCGGTCATTCCGCTCAATTTGGGATACATCCGGAAATAGTTCTGGAATGTGATCGTCGCCAGCGTCTGGTTTTCAGCCTCGATCTCGACGCCTTCTTTGGCCTCGACCGCTTGGTGCAAGCCGTTCGACCAACGCCGCCCGTCCATCATCCGCCCGGTAAACTCGTCGATGATGATGACCTTGTCATCCTTGACGATATAATCGGTGTCACGTTTGAACATGACATTGGCCTTGAGTGCCTGGTCGAGATGGTGAACCACCAGCGTGTTTTCATAATCATAGAGGTTAGAACCGGTCAGCAAACCAGCGGTCTCCAGCAGCCGCTCCGCCTTTTCGGTGCCGTCTTCGGTTAACACGACGTTGCGACTTTTTTCGTCCTTGTCGTAATCACCTTCGACCAGCTGCAGGACGATTGCATGGACCTGCATGTAGAGTTCAGACTTGTCGTCGGTTGGCCCCGAAATAATCAACGGCGTCCGCGCTTCATCGACCAGAATTGAATCGACCTCATCGACGATCGCGAAATTGAAATCACGTTGCACCATCTGCGCACGTTCATACTTCATATTGTCGCGCAGATAATCGAAGCCGAGTTCGTTGTTGGTCGCATAAGTAATGTCGCTGGCATAAGCTGCGCGGCGTTCGTGCTCGGCGATATTGGGAACAACCACGCCCGTGGTGAGGCCAAGGAAACTGTAAATCCGGCCCATCCATTCGGCATCGCGGCGGGCCAGATAATCGTTGACAGTAACGACATGCACCCCCTTGCCTTCGAGCGCGTTCAAGTAGCACGCCAGCGTTTCAGTCAGCGTCTTGCCTTCACCGGTACGCATTTCGGCAATCTCGCCGCGGTGGAGCACAATACCGCCGACCATCTGTACATCAAAATGGCGCATACCCATGACGCGCACCGAAGCCTCACGCACTGTGGCGAAAGCCTCGGGCAAAATGTCATCGAGCGTTTCGCCCGCTTCCAAACGTTCGCGGAAGCGATCTGTCTGTGCCTTCAAATCCTCATCGGAAAGCGCCGCAATCTGGTCTTCAAAATCGTTGATCTTGGCTACGATTTTCATCATCGATTTTACGTAACGGTCGTTCGACGACCCAAATATCGCTTTGGCAACGGAGCCGAGCATAGGAATTTCCTTTGGAATTTTGTTCTGGATGCGCTGTGCCGTTAACCGACAACCCGCGCGGTATTTTGGAGAATGTGGTAGAGTTGGCGCATGTGCGCCGCTCCATTATTGGCGCGTAATATCGTGCCGGATTACCGGCGAAATGTCGGCCAGTAAAAATTCAGCAGCTAGCGGAGCGGCCGATAACACATATGATCGCGGAACATCGACTTCTGGAACCGATGTGGCCTCTTCACGGGCCGCAGCCACCGAAGCGGCAATAACCGCGCCGTGCGCAACCGCAGAACCGAGTGTTGCAGGCGTTGCCGGAACAGGGCGTGCAGCTTCGGCGGCTGAAAAGCCGGTCATCATCGCCAAAAGATAAATCAGCAAACGCATGAAATGCCCTGTTTAGTGTATATCGCCATATAGGGATGGACGCCCCGTTCGTCTATCCCGAAAGAATCGCCCGTCGTTGCGCCATCGGAAAAACATTCCTACACGACAACCCGCTAAACATTCATTACGTTTCCAAAGGCTGCATGGTGTCCGAAACTTCCCCTCTTGCAAAACCGTTCCCGGCAATGCCCGAAATCGCCGGTGTGACGCTGCGTATAGCGCGTGCTGGTTACAAGGATTGGGGCCGCTGCGATCTGACTTACGTGGAACTGGATGAAGGCACAGCGGTTGCGGGTGTTACCACACGCAATGTATGTTGTTCATCCGAGGTGGAACTGTGCCGGGAGAATTTGACGGGCGGCAAAGCCAGAGCTTTGGTGGTCAATGCAGGCAACGCCAATGCGTTCACGGGCTATCGCGGACGTGAGGCGGTGGAAGCGATTACGACGCAAGTCGCGGCACATCTGGGATGCTCGGAAAGCGCCGTGTTCGTATCATCCACCGGCGTCATCGGTGTTCCATTGCCCAAGGACAAGGCATTGGCTGGGCTTACCCTGGTATTCAGTTCCGAGCCTTGCAGCTGGGAAGATGCCACCAATACCATCGGCACAACCGACACCTTTGCAAAAGGCGCAACGGCAAGCGCAATGGTTGGCGGAACGAAAGTGCATGTAGTCGGTATCATCAAAGGTTCGGGCATGATCGCGCCCGATATGGCCACAATGCTTGGGTATATCTTCACCGACGCGGCGGTCGACGCGGGCTTTCTTCAGCAGCTGTTATCGGCTTCGAACCAAAGCACTTTCAGTTGCATCACGGTCGACAGCGATACCTCGACCAGCGACACCGTGTTGGCATTTGCCACCGGTCGGGCTGGCAATTCCCCCCTCATCGATTTCGATCGCGCCGGAGCGGATGCGTTTGCAGCAGCACTTCACGATGTCTGCCTGCAACTCGCGCATCTTGTGGTACGTGACGGCGAAGGCGCGAGCAAATTTATCGAAATCGAAGTAACCGGCGCCGTTAGCGATGACAGCGCACGACGGATTGGCCTTTCCGTTGCCAACTCCCCACTCGTTAAAACCGCGATTGCCGGCGAAGACGCAAATTGGGGGCGTGTGGTGATGGCGGTTGGTAAAGCAGGTGAGCCAGCAGACCGTGACAAGCTGGGTATCCGTTTTGCTGACAAATGGGTCGCTCAAGCCGGATTGGCAGCGAACAGCTATGATGAAGCCCCGGTGACTGCGCATCTAAAGGGATCGGAGATCAGCATCGGTGTTGATATCGGCCTAGGCAAAGGCCGCGCGACGGTTTGGACGTGCGACCTTACCCATGGCTATATTTCGATCAACGCAGATTACCGGAGCTAAAGCGCAGCTTCCAGCCAGCTTTTTAGTTGTGCCTTGGGTGCCGCGCCAACTTTGGTGTCCGCAACCGCGCCGTCCTTGAACAGGATCATCGTGGGAATACCGCGCACGCCGTATTTGGCTGGCGTGTCAGGGTGGTCGTCGATGTTGAGCTTCAGTATCGTAACATCATCGCCCATTTCTTCGCTGATTTCCTCAAGGCTCGGACCAATCATTTTGCACGGGCCACACCATTCTGCCCAAAAGTCGACCAATACGGGTTTGCCGGACTTCAGAACCTGCGTGTCGAAATCGCTGTCGCCGACGGAATTGGTAGCCATGAAAATATCTCCTTATGCGTGAGACTGAATGTATGGTGCGCGGTGCGCGCTGACAAGCGGTTGCGGCAATAGTTTTGCTTGGGAACTCAAGAGGCGGGTTTGTGCGCCGCGAGAACAGCGTCGGATAGGGTTATGAGACGCGGTGCAAAAGTGAATAATAGCGACGCCTCTACCTTCGAATGCGGGAATATTGTTTCAAGCGCAGCGACATAATGCGCCATTTGTCGGAGATACGGCACCGGAACACCGGCTTCGTTTTCAGGCACCGCGCGACCAGTTTTGAAATCCAACATCCGGACCAGTCCGGGTTCGATGATCAGCCGGTCGATACGACCTGAAATCACGACCTCGCCTACTACAGCAGCAAGCGGAATCTCTGACCGGGCATTTGGGCCAAAGAAATCCTGCCATTGCGGGTTGGCAATCACGCCGTGTACGTCGGCCAATATGCGTGCCTTGTCGATAGCCGGGTCGCGGACGTTGCGCTCCAGCCAACGTTCGGCAGCGCCAAGCGAACCCGCGTCGGTAATCCGCTCGAACAGGGCATGAATAAGCTTGCCGCGTTCTGCCGCCGCGCGCATCGCTTGGGCCGCCGGTGTATCGCCGTAGTCGTCATCATCCAACCTCGAAGGCGTCAATGGACGGGGTGGACGGCCCTCATCGGATGCCGGAGTGAACAGCCAGGCAGGCGCATCGCCGGTTGTCGCTTGCGGTTCGGGCGCGGCTTCGGCCTTTTTCGGATCGGGAATACCCGACATACCCGCTGCGCCGATATGGCGCATGACCTGCCCCCAGCGTGCATCGTCTTGCCATTCATTGCCAAGCGCGGCCATGCCGTCACTCAGGGCGGCGTACCAGCTTTCCTCGGGCGCAATGCCTTTGCGGCTGATACCCAACGCTCCGCCCATGATCAGCCGTTCCTCGGCGCGCGTCATTGCGACATAAAGCAGCCGTTTATGTTCCTGAAGTTCACGGGTTTTTTGCATATCGACAATCTCTGCAAGTCGCCCTGATTGTTCGGATTTGCGGATCGGCAGCAACGGCGTGCGTTTGCCTTCGTCAATAATGAGTTCGGCCGATTGGTCGGGCTTTTTTGTCGGGTCCGACGTCGTGTCGGCCAATATCACTACCGGCGACTGCAAGCCCTTGGCACCGTGCACGGTCATCACCCGCACTTCGTTTGCGCCGCTTTCGCCGTCACGTTTGATCTCGATATCGCCACGGTCAAACCATGCCAGAAACGACTGAAGCCCGCCGCCTTGCTGCTGTTCGAACTGCATTGCGGCGTTCAGCATCTCCTCCATCGGCACCAGCGACTCAGGCCCAAGCCGTGCGGCAAACTTGCGCCTGCCACCGGTCGCGCCGGACAGGATTTGTTCGAGATAATGATAGGGCGTTATATAGTCGGCGCTGGACAGCATCGCCTGTAACGGTTCCAATTCGCCCGCTATTTCTGCTTGCTCGCGCAGATGCTGCCAAAGCGTCACCTTTCGTTTGCCGCGATAGCCATATTGCAGCAACTTTTCTTGCGACCAGCCCATCAAGGGAGAAACCAGCAGGCAGGCGAGGCTTAGATCGTCGCCGGGTTGCAGGGCAAAACGGATAGCCGCGAGCATATCCTGCACGACCAGCGGTTGCAGCAACCGCAGCCGGTCAATGCCGGCGACCGGCACCCCGCGTTCGTGCAGTTGGGCAACCAGCAACGACGCCAAATCACCGCGCGTGCGCAGCAGGAACATGATGTCGCCGGGCCGCAAGTAACGCCCCTGTGTTTCCAGCCAAGGTGCCTCGTCGATCAGCGCCTTTGCGTGGTCGGCGAGTTTTTCGGCCAGTCGCCGTTTCTCGCTTGTG
This sequence comes from Sphingomonadales bacterium, assembly GCA_031420815.1. Classification (GTDB taxonomy): domain Bacteria; phylum Pseudomonadota; class Alphaproteobacteria; order Sphingomonadales; family Sphingomonadaceae; genus Sphingorhabdus_B. The sequence continues at coordinate 6,370 of JANONL010000145.1, forward strand.
ACCCAGTTTTCCTCGTCGCCGTTGTCGCTTGCTGCGGCTTCTTCGGCGACCGATGCTGGTGTGACCGGAGACAGGAGTTCGACCAGCCCGACCGCTGGCTTCTCGCTATAATGGTCGTCGATGGCGTCGGTTATGCCAAAATTTTCACCGCCAGTGGTCGCGATTACGGCGTTGACCAGATCCAGCACCGGTGCAGTCGACCGGAAGCTTTGCGACAATGCGAGGTTTTGCAATTCCAGTTCTGCGGCCTCGATGCGCTCAGCAAACGCCTCGCCTGCCTCACGGTAGCGTTCGGGCGCGGTTCCCTGAAATCCGTATATCGCCTGTTTGAAATCGCCGACCGAAAAGATCGTCCGGGTCTTTTCCGCATACGCACCGGCACCGCTATAAAAATCATCGCTGAGCGCGCGGATGATATCCCACTGCGCCTTGTTGGTGTCTTGCGCCTCATCAACCAGAATATGGTCGATCTGCCGGTCGAGTTTGAACCGCACCCAATCCGCCATGTGCCCGGTGTCCAGCAAATCGGCGGTCTTGCGGATCATATCGTCGAAATCGACGACGCCCTTTGCGTGTTTGGTTTGGGCATATTGCTCGGCAAACGCCTTGCCGACGAGCAACGCCTTGGCAAGCCGGTCGGCATATTGCGCGCGGGAAATCTCGTCGGTCAGCGCTTTGGTCCATAGATGCAATTCAAGCGCCAGTTCGGCGTAAGCAACTGTCATAGGCGTATGATTTTGCGAGGAAATCATTGGCTCACCCTTGGCACTTGTCCAACAATTATGCAGCATATGAAAACAGGCCGCACGTTGCGCGGGT
>JANONL010000146.1:0-3790 GCA_031420815.1 Sphingomonadales bacterium
CAGATCAAAGTCTCTGACCCACCAAGGCTGACCGCCAGCTTCATCAGCCGCAATTTGTCGAGCATGCGGAATGCTTCGGCTTCGCCACCGTGCAGGTGAAAAGAAAATGTCGATCCCGCCGCCTTGCATTGCCGGTCGTAAACTGCGCGCGCAGGCGTTCCTTCGACCAGAAAACCGAGATAGGTCACGCCAGCGACTTTAGGATGATCACGCAGATATTCGGCAACGCCGCGCGCATTGCTCATTGCGCGTTCTGTGCGCACATGGACGGACTCGAGTGAACGCATCACCAGCCATGACGTGTAGGGATCAAGATGGTTGCCCCATGTAGTCCGCTGCGTCCGCAAATGATCGATCAGCGCTTTGCGTCCGCTAATCCCGCCCGCAAGCAAGTCGCTATGCCCACCGCAATATTTGGTAAGCGATGTCATGCACAGATCGACACCCAGCTCGATAGGGCGCTGCGCAAAAGGGCCGAGCAATGTGTTGTCAACGACGACCAAGGGACGATGCCCCTGTTTCGCACCGACTTCGTCTGCAATCCGGACCATCAAGGCAAGATCAACCATTGCTGCGGTCGGATTCGCCGGGGTTTCGGCGATGATCAGTTTTAGCGGCCCTTTGGCCATTGCTTCTTGTGCAGCGGCGCGCACGCCTGTCTCGTCGGTGCCATCCAAATAGGCGGCTGCATGCGAGCCGAATTGCGGCATCACGCTATTATACAGCATATCCACGCCGCCATAGATCGGGCGTCCGTGCAATATGCTGTCACCGGGGCGGACGTAAGCGAGAGCGATGCTGGAATGTGCGGCCATGCCGCTGCAATAAGCTACCGCCGCTTCCGCTCCATCGATTGCGGCAAGTCGCTTTTCCAGGAAATCCAGACCCGGGTGGCCAAGCCGCGAATAGATATGGTTGGTTTCACCAACTTGTGGCCCGGTGCCGTCAAAATAGGCTTCGTGCACATCCTTGGCGTGCTGCGCCGACGGATAGACAAAGGTCGATGTCATGAAGATCGGGGGCTTGACCGATCCCCTGCCCATATCAGGTTCATAGCCGTACGAGACAGCGAGTGTTTCCGGGCGTAAACCCGCTTTTGGATCAGTCGTCATGGGCGTCAATATAGGCACGCGCGTTGTCGCAATACCAGTCGGTAAAACGCTGCGCGAGCATCTCGGCTTCCTGCGAATAAGGGCCAGGCGTATAGCCAAGGCTATTCACCCCGACCTGGTTATTTTCAGCGAGCGCCTTGTCTTCCAGATTTGTTTTTGTCCACAGGTCAATCAAGCTATCGACATTATAGTCGACGCCTTCAACGGCGTCCTTGTGCACGTACCATTTGCCGAAAACATGCGTTTCGTCGGGGCCGACCGGCATTGCGCTGAACATGAACACATAGTCTGCGGTGGCGTGGGCAAAGCAATGCGGATCAACAGCCCAACGCATCGACCCGATGTTGCCGCCATTGGCATCGCACATAAGCTTTTTCGACAAATGTTTGCCGTCGGCGGAGATCGATACGCAGCCCTCGTTAAGAGCAAAGCGTGCAACCTGCCACCAATGCCCCTCAACGGGCGTCTGGGGAAGGCCATGCACGTCCATCGCGGCTTCAAATGCTTGGGCGTGCGCATCGTAACCACTATCGAAATGTTTCGACATACCGACGGGAAAAGTTTTTGCGAGTTCGGGGTGGCTGGTCCCGCAATGGTAACACTCACGGGCATTTTCCATCACCAGCTTCCAATTCGCGTTTTCTACGAGCACGCTTTGGAACGCCAGTTTGGCATCTTTCAAATTATGCGGTGCCGCATAAGCAGCAAGCCTGTTTTTGAATTCATCAAAGGCGGGCGGGTTGTCGGCAAGGCAAATAAACAAAGCGCCATCGACATTTTCCAGCGCGATCGGTTTCAGCCCATGTTCGCTCTTTTCAAAATCGTCGGGCATCCGGCCAGCAGCAAAAAGCGAACCGTCGAGATCATAGGTCCAGCGGTGATATGGGCAAACCAGCTTAGGCGCGGTGCCGCTTCCGGTTGCGCAAATCATCGAGCCGCGATGACGGCAACTGTTATGGAATGCCCGAATAATGCCTTCACGGTCGCGGGTGATAAGCACCGGCCATTTGCCGATCATCATTGAGAGATAGCTACCCGCTTTGGGGAGCTCGCATTCCAAACCGGCCATCAGCCAGCTCCGGCCATAGACCGCGGTCATGTCAAAATCGAATGCTTCCAGTCCGGTATAGAGCGCTTGTGGCAGCGTATGTCCTGCGCGCCGCCGTTTAAACAACGCGTCTATCCGCTCCAAATCCATGACGATGCCTTTATTATTTTTTCCCGAAGCTGGAATGGGCCATCTGGCTTGCTTATTGAAATCGCATTTTCGCATAGCCCTATGTCAAAATGTCGGGCAGTTAGGGCCGATATAAAACGGCACACATTCGAAAGGCCCGCGTCATCACAAGCCGAAGCACGATCAACCGTCGCTGGCTGCCGCTCAATGCGTTACGGGCATTTGAGGCAGTTGGCCAACATCTAAGCTTCACCGGCGGGGCATCGGCGCTGTCGGTGTCGCAAAGCGCGATGAGCCGCCATGTCGGTGGTCTCGAGGAGTTGCTAGGCAAGCAGCTGTTTGACAGGGACGCGTCCAGATTGGCGCTAACGGCGGCTGGCGAAGAGTTGTTACCGGTGGTGAGCAAATGCCTCGACCGGCTTGAGCAGATGATGAATTCGATCCGCGATGATAATGTTACTAGTCGATCGCTTCGTCTCCACGTGCCGCCATCATTGTTGCAGCAGCTGTTTTTGCCAATGCTGCGCGATTTTCATGCCGAGCATCCCGACATCCGGCTCGATGTATCTAGCGCGCATGTCACCGGACTGCCTGCGACCGATTTTGATATGGCCATCGCGTATGACCGGCCCAATGTTGATGACCGTATTACCGATCTTCTATGGATGGTGCGTGTCGCACCGCTCTGCTCACCGGAAACGGCCGCCGCCAGCGAAGGCAAATCTCTGGAAGAGTTCCTCCAGACCCAGGAATTGCTGCATCTAAAACTTGATGGGGAGCCACGCGATCTGCTGTGGACCGCTTATCTGCGGCAAAGCGGTTTAACTGTCCCGACGCAAGGGGGCTTGGCTTTTGATACCGCGATTGCGGCGGCACAATATGCGATGACCGCAAGTGGGGTGTTCCTTGGCGATGTGGATATGTTTGCGAAGGAAATTGCGGCTGGAAAGCTGGTAATGCCTTATGACGCAGTGATTGAAGACGGCTATGGCTATTATCTGAAACTCCACGCCGACGATCTGGCTGATCCCGCAATTTCGATGTTCCGCAGCTGGCTGATCAATCGCTTTGGCGTATTGCGTCAAGAGCCCCATCTTGGCGGGCTAAGCTAATTAAGCGGAGGCCGTGCTTTGCAGCGACGTTGATCGCCAAATCGGTCGCCGCCGAAATCGTGACGAGCATCGGGCAATTGGCCAGAATCGTTTTTTGCGCCAACTCAAAGCTGCACCGAGCGGTAAGGAGCATGAACCCGGTGGAAGCTTCAATTCCTGCCTTGGCAAGCGCACCGATCAGTTTGTCGAGCGCATTATGGCGGCCTACATCTTCGCGGATCATCAGGATCGATCCATCAGGCGCACACAATGCGGCTGCGTGTGATGCGCCCGTCGCCGCGTTCAGAACCTGATGGTCGCGGAGCGCATTCATCGCTGCGAAAATCGCATCATTGGGGACATCGATCTGCGCCGTTATATGGGGCAGGGGGCGCATGACTTCGTCAAGA
>JANONL010000147.1:0-8411 GCA_031420815.1 Sphingomonadales bacterium
GCGCATCGTCATCAACTCGGCAATGCGGTTCTTATGGTCGATGATGCTCTTGCGGCGGACTTCGGTCGGATGCGCGGTCAGCACCGGCACGATCAGGCTGCGCGCGAGCAATTCGGATATGATTTCGTCGCTGATGCCTTCGCCGTTCAGGCGGGCGCGCGCCTCGGCCACGGTCGCGCCGTGCTCATGCGCCAAACCCTGCCGGTCCTCCGCCAGATTGGCAAGCAACGAGAACAGCATGAAGCCGCGGACGAAGTTCAAAGTGTCATCGAGCGAAAGCGCACCCAGCCCCCGGTCGCTGCTATCCGCCCCCTCCACCCCGCGAAAGCGGTCGACGCTCGTTGATCGGATATATTCGGTTTGGCGAAAGAGCTTGTCGCCACCATAAGCGCGGATGACATCGCCGAGCATCTTGCCCAGCAGACGCACGTCGGGGTTCTGGGCAATCGGTTGTGGTGTCGGTTGCAGTTCGCTGGCCATAAGCGGTATTTGTGCATCGCAAAACGGTGCACGGTCAAGCGATTGCGCCCCGTCAGCGCTGTGAATAGCTATTCACCAATTTGCCGCGACATCCGGTCGATTTCATCGCGCTGTTTGGCAACGTCGGTCGCGATATCCTGCTGATACCCGACCAGCAGTTCCACATCCGCCGAATCGCCTTCGATCTGTTCCGCAATCAGCGTGTCGAGTTCGCCCAGTGCCGCCACCGAATCGGCGCGCGACTTGTCCAGCCGGGACAATTGCAGATGCGCATTGACCCAACTTTCGCTGCCCGGCGCTGTCCCTGCGGCCCTGGCTGCTGTGCCCTGCACCGACGGCAAGCCCTTGGTAAAGCTGGCATTCGCGGTTTCGTGGCGGTTGATGACCGACTTGACCTTGGACGCCAGCGCATCTGGTAGGGCTGCCGGGGCGGCGGGCGGAGGCGCAGGCGCGGTTACTGGAGCATCGGTTTCGTAAGGGCGGCGTTCGAGCGACGGAAACTGGCCTTCCGGCCCGCTACAGGCGGACAAAAGCAGCAGGGCGACGCACGCAGCTTGGGCGTGGAGTGGGTTGCAAACAGACATGCAGGATGTCTAGGGCGATGGCGATGTACTGGCAAGAGGCGCACAAGCCCCAGAGAAACGCCGGAAAAGGCGGCAATAAGGCGGCAAAAGGCGTTGACATGGGCAAAGTCATGCCCTAGCTGGCCGCTTTCCGGCGTAGCCCTTCGAGATTCGCATTTCGACGGGTTGCGCCTGCAACCGCGCCCTAAACCGGTGCCAAGCTATTAAGAAACGGATGAGTTATAGCCATGTTCGCTATCGTGCGCACAGGCGGCAAGCAGTATCGCGTCGCCGCCGGAGACAAAATTGCAGTTGAAAAACTGTCAGGTGAAGCGGGTGACAAGATCTCGCTGGGCGACATTCTGCTCGCCGGTGACGGCGACAAGGCCGCCGACCTTAAGGACCTGACGGTATCTGCCGAAATCATTGCGCAAGAGCGTGGTGAAAAGGTGATCGTTTTCAAAAAGCGTCGTCGCCATAACTATCGCCGCAAGCAGGGTCACCGCCAGTCGCTGACGCTGCTGCGTATCCTCGCCGTCGGCAAGGAAGAGAAAAAGCCTGTGCCGAGCAAGGCCGAGGCAACTGCTGCGCCTAAGGCCGAAGCTGTTCCTGCAAAGGAAACTGCGCCGAAGGCTGAAAAAGCTGCTGCACCGAAAAAAGCCGCCCCAGAATCGAAAGCTGCGCCAAAAAAGGCAGCAGCAAAGAAAGAAGCCTGAGCCCCGGCTCAGATGATCGAAGGAGTTTAGACCATGGCACATAAAAAAGCAGGTGGTTCGTCACGTAACGGTCGCGATTCAGCGGGCCGCCGTCTTGGCGTTAAGAAATTTGGTGGCGAAAACGTCATCGGCGGCAACATTATCGTGCGTCAGCGCGGTACGAAGGTTTATCCGGGTGCCGGCGTCGGCCTCGGCAAGGACCATACCTTGTTTGCGCTCACCGCTGGCCGCGTGCGCTTTCACGCTGGTAAGCTCGGCCGCAAATATGTGTCGGTCGATATGATGGCCATCGCCGCAGAATAATCGGACAATCGATAACGGGTTGTCCAGTCGGATGACCCGGAAATCGCGATAAGCGGTTTCACTCCAGGAACAGGGAGACGGGTCAGCCCGCCTCCCTTTCTTTTTGCCTCTTTCCTCCCTGTTCAGCCGCCCGTTTCGGGCAAGTGTAACATAGCTGTCGCGTTGCCGTGCAAAAGGCCGCCCAGCGAACCGGAGAGAACACAATGTTTGCAAGAACCGAAAGATTGCTGCTGCGGCCAAGCTGGCCCGAAGACAGCGGGCCGTTGTACAACGCTGTCGCCGAAGAGGCGATCGTTCGCAATCTGGCGCTGGCACCGTGGCCCTATAGCCCCGAAGATGCCTTGAACTTTGCGGCGCTCGAACATCCCCAACATTTCCCCAATTTTCTGTTGATGCAGCGCACCGATGGCGCGCCGCGTTTGGTAGGCAGTTGCGGGATCGGCAACCGGGAAGGCGAGGCCGAACTCGGCTATTGGATTGCCCGTCCCTATTGGGGGCTGGGTTATGCAACAGAAGCCGCACGAGCCGTAGTCGGTGTTGCCAAAGCGTTGGGACACCGGCGCTTGGTGTCCGGTCATTTCACCGATAATCCTGCTTCAGGTCGCGTTTTGCGCAAAATAGGATTTCGCGCCACAGGTCGGATCGAACAACGCCATAGCAAAGGTCGCACGCAAGCAGTTCCGTGCGCGCTGTATGAATTGTCATTGGCCGATGACGATGGCGGTTGCGATGCCACCCCCTTTATGCGCGCCATAACGATACGCGACTGTTTTGAGCGGTTGCAGGCGGCTTAGGCGGCTTTGGCTACACGGCCTGGTTTACGCCGTTCACTGGTCGCCGTAGCGACTTGATAACCGGCGCGTTTGGCGACAGCGGTTGCCAATGCGGCCTCACCTTCGGCGATTAGTAACCGGTCGTCGATATCCCACGGATGAAAGCCGGGCCTGAAAAAGCTAAACCAGGGCCGTGTCACGTTGCGCGCGATCCCGCCTTTACCCAAGCCATGGTGCAAGATCCGGGGCATGGCGTTCCAGAAATTCACGCCATCTTGGCGAAGCAATTCGATTTGCCCAAGCGTCCGGTTGATGAAAAAGCTCGCGGTGATTGCCGCCATGAAAAAGCTGCGCCAAAGCCAGCGCTTTACGGGGCTCCATTCCCGCGTGGCATATTGCCATACGTCGAAGGCAACGCCCTTATGTTCGACTTCTTCGATTCCGTGCCACAACCACAGTTCGCGTAAATCTTCGTCCGCGCCGTCCAGATGATGTTTGTTCTTCAGGATTTCTGCCGCGACGATCGCCGTGAAATGTTCGAAACACATCGTCGCGGTTAGCGTGACGATCTCGCTCGCATTTTCAAACAGCCGGACGAAGCCCTTGATCTTGCGTTCGAGCGGATCGACATCGTACCCGGCGTCGATTATCCCGCGATTCATCGCCACATGCTCGCGAGCGTGCCCAGCCTCTTGCTCGATAAAGCCCCTGACCTCACGCGCCAGCGACGGCGGCACACGATCTGCCCAAGGAATGATGCTGCGAATCATAAAGGTCTCGCCGTGCGGGAAAACCGCCGACAAAGCGTTGAAAAAAGCGGTTGCATAGGGGTCACCCCGGACCCAGTGTCGCACCGTCGCTGTATCGCTGACACAACGGAACGCGCGCGATACGATAACGGGTCGCGCTTCTTTCGGCACCGAAACGCCGGTCAGGTCTTGGGTCACATCCATGCTGTCGGTTTAGCCGGGGCGGATGAAGGCGATTTGAAGAAATTTGGTTAAGGATGTGTAAGGCTTGAAAAATCTTTACGTTTTTCCGCGTGTTGCAATTTTAACGCCTGCTGTAGTTAGCCGGAGCGATGGCGCTTGATTTCAGCCATTGCGTGAAGGTCAGCACGAGCAATATGATTGTCAAATCGGAATGCTGCGTTCATGGTTTTTCACTGACAATGCGCGCTGCGCTCAATCGCTGGGATGAAAGTAGGGTACGTCAATGCCGAACGACAATGCTTCCAAGGTGGCGAACATCAAGGATGCCGGCATGCCCCGTCGGTTAAGCCCCGAAGCTAGTCGTTTGGCAGCGTTGGAGGCGGCGCGAGAATTGCTCATCGAAACCGGCCCGCAGGCGGTGACATTGAAGGCGGTCGCCGGTCGCATCGGACGGACGCACGCCAATTTGCTCCATCATTTCGGTTCGGCATCGGGGTTGCAGCGCGATCTCGCCGAATATCTGACCAATGGCGTGTGTGCCACCATTGCCAAAGCGATCATCCAGATGCGCGACGGCGCGATGTCGCCGCGCCAGTTGGCTGACATCATATTCGATTCGTTCGACCGCGAAGGTGCCGGTGCGCTGGCATCATGGATGTTGTTGTCGGGTAATGAGGACGCGCTCAATCCCGTAGTCGAGGCGATCCACCGGCTCGTCGATGAAATAGCCGAAGACGGTCATGCGGATGCCTCGTTGCATGAGTTAACGCTCGAATTGGTGCTGATTGCGCTCGGTGATGCGTTGATGGGTGGACCTTTATCGGCGTCACTCGGTCTGCCTCGCGAAACGGGGCGTGAAATCGCGGGGAGAAAACTGGCTCAGTCGTTTGCCGAATGGCAGGCACGCATCCACGCTCGCTGAACGAACCTGCAACAAAAATACTTGGCAAGCCACTTGCCGGACAAATATAACGAACATCCAGTCCGGGGCCCTCGCTCAGTTGGCAGAGCGCGTCGTTCGCAATGACGAGGTGAAGGGTTTGGCTCTCTTGGGCTCCACCACTTGCAGCGGCCACGCCAACCTCCTCAAACCGGCCAGGTCATCATGATCAGTGGCACCCCAACGATAATCACCAATAGCGAAAGCGGAGCACCCAGCCGCGAATAATCGCTGAACCGGTAGCCGCCTGGCCCCATCACCAGCGTGTTGCATTGATGGCCGATCGGCGTCAGGAAATCGCACCCCGCGCCGACCGCCACAGCCATCAGGAATGCTTCCGGGCGCAGGCCTATATCCTGCGCAAAGGTCGCAGCTATCGGTGCCATGACCAGAACTGTCGCCGCATTATTCAGGAACGGAGTGACTGCCATTGCCGCCACCAGGATCAGCGCGACCGCGCCCCAAGCTGGCAGCGTTGCTGCGGTCGATGACAACCATCGGGCAATCAGGTCGGTACCGCCCGTGGTCTGCAACGCCTCGCTTACCGGAATCAGCGCGCCGAGCATCACCAGAATTGGCCATTCGATATGATCATAAGCCTCACGCGGCGGAAGCGCGCCGCTGAGCATGATCAGCGCCGCCGCACCGAAAAATGCAATTGCCACCGGAACCAGTCCCGCCGCGGTCATTGCCATCGCACCACCGAGTATGACAATCGGTATCAGCCCCTGCCTGACGCTCCCCAGCCGCAATGATCGTTCGGCAAGCGGCAGACACCCGAGTTCGCGCAGTTGTTCGGGCAATATGTCGAGCGGCCCCTGCAGCACAATCACATCACCTGCACGCAGTTGGGTGTCGCGCAAACGCTCGGTCAGCCGATGCCCCGACCGCGAAATCGCCAGCAGATTGACGCCGTAACGGTCGTGCAACCCCATCCTTCCCGCAGCGCGCCCGACTAACGCCGAATCGGGGGTGATGACAGCCTCTATCACGCCAACATTTTCGGTACGATTACCGGTAACTGCGGCGCGATCCTGCCCTTCCAGATCCAAGCCTTCTTTGACAATTGTCCGTTCAAGCGCTTCGGGGTCACCTTCCAGTATCAGCTTATCGCCTTCCGCCAGTATCGCGCCTGAGGGGGCAACATCGTCGTCGCGGACAATGCCGGTCACGCGCACATCGCCGTCGCTTGCCTTGGCGATGTCGGTTACGCTTTTGCCGATTGCTGCCGAACCAGCGACGATGGCGGCCTCGGTGGTGTAATCCTTGATATCGACAGCCTCACCCATCGTAGCTGACGCGCGACGGTCCTTGGGCAGCAACCGGTAACCGAAACGCAGGAACAGAATCCCGACCAACGATAGCCCGAGGCCGACCGGTGCATAATCGAACATGCCGAACGGTTGTCCGGTCAAATCCTCGCGCACCCGTGAGACGATAATGTTAGGCGACGTACCGATCAGCGTGACAAGTCCGCCCAACAGCGATCCGAATGCCATCGGCATCAGGAATACCGACGGCGATGCGTCCGATTTCTTTGCCATTTTCATCGCTGCCGGCATCAACATCGCCAATGCACCAATGTTTTTTACCAGCGCCGACAATATCGTCACCGATGCAACAAGCACCAGCAATTGTGACCGTACGCGCGTCACCCGCGAAGCCAGCCGCGCTAGTACGGTTTCGATAATGCCAGACTTCGCGACCGCAGCACTGACCACCAAAGCACTTGCGACGATGATGATGATATCGTCGGAGAACCCGTTGAATGCATCCTTTGCCGGAACCGTGCCTGCGATAACCGATGCGAGCAGCGCCAATATCGCCACCAGATCATAGCGCAACCGGCCCCAGATGAAGAGCATCATCATCCCGCCCAATATGGCAAAGGCCAGAATTTGCGGTTGTGTCATTGGGTCGCTTTCGGTGGATTGTGCCGGTCTTATGCAACACAACCCATTTCAGGGCGTTACGGGTGCATGACAACGCCCGTAAATGCTGCCGTAAAGGCACAGGTCAAGCTGGCCGATAGCGCGGTCCAGTTGAAGGACAGCGCGCAGGAACAGACCGAAAGTGCGGACCGGCGGACAGTATTGGCAGCCAATCGGACGGTGTTCGCGGCAGAGCGTACTTATGCTGCATGGGTTCGAACAGGGCTTACCGCGCTTGCTTCAGGCATAGGTGCAAAGGCGTTGCTCAACGGCATAGTGACCGGATGGCTGGTCAGCGCGACCGGGTCGATCCTGATCCTGTTTGCCGGATTTTGTTTCTTTGCCGGTGTTTGGCGTCAGATGTCCGCCGGGCCACCGCCACCCAATCCTGACACAAGGCAATTGTCGCCGGCGATCCTGATGATCATGAACGGATTTCTGATGCTTGTGTCCCTCGCCGCACTAATCGGCATTTGGATGCATTGATTTAGGCCGCGCGGCGGTCGGTGGCTTGCAACCAGGCGCGGGCTTGGCGCTGGGCCTCGGCGATTTCGCGCGCAGTCATGTCGTCGGAAATATCTGCGCGGCACATCATCGCTTCCTCGCTGCCGCCCAGTGCAGCCAGATTGAACCATTTATGTGCCTCGATCATGTCGATGTCGACGCCGCCGCTGCCCGTTGAATAGGCCATGCCCAGATCGTAAAGCGCATCGGCATCGCCGCGCGCGGCCTCCGCCAGTCGGCTTTCCATTAAAAAGGTCGCGCTTTTAAGACTATTACCCATAACCCTGTACCCCCGGTTTTCCTGTCGAGGCAACTTCGTCCGAATGTGGTCAACAAATGGTTAATGGGTCGGCGAAAAATTCGCGGGCATAGCAATTGTTACAACGCAATATTGTCGATCAGCCTCGTGTTACCGATCTTGGCCGCCGCCAAAAGCCGCGCTGGACGGCCATCATAATGATCGAGTGGTTTAAGCGACGTGGCATCGGCCAATGAAAAATAATCCACCCGTGCAAAGCCCACTGCGGTTAGCGCGTCTGTCGCTGCCGCCAACACATTAGCGACATCCGCCCCGCTCTTGATCTCTCCCGCCGCTTTTTGAAGCGCCCGCGGCAAGGCAAGCGCCGCGCTCCGTTCATCTGCGCTCAAATAAGCATTGCGTGACGAGAGCGCCAACCCGTCGGTATCACGGACAATCGGCAAGCCGACAATTTCGAGGTCAAAATCCAGATCGCGCGCCATTTGCCGGATGACCGCCAGCTGTTGAAAGTCCTTCTCGCCGAACAAGGCGATATCGGGTTCGGCCTGGTTGAACAATTTTGCCACGATTAGCGCAACACCGTCGAAATGCCCCGGCCGCGCGCCGCCGCAATAGCCGGTGCTCGGACCCTCGATATGAACTCTGGTCGCAAAGCCCGGCGGATAAACGGTTGCAGCGCTGGGTGCCCAAACGAGATCAACGCCCGCCGACGCCAACATCTCCGCATCGCGGTCGAGCGTGCGCGGATACGCATCGAGATCTTCGTTCGGGCCGAACTGCGTCGGGTTGACAAAGATCGACACGACAACCGCATCCGCCGCTTCGAGAGCCGCTGCGACCAACGCCATATGACCGGCGTGCAACGCGCCCATGGTTGGCACCAGCGCAACTTTGCCCTTAGCCGCGCGTAACGCTGTTATACTGTCCCGCAACGGGCCAAGCTCATTGATGATTTGCACGCGCCCACCGCCTTGGTTATTGGCTTCACCTGAGAACCGCCTATGCGGGAC
>JANONL010000148.1:0-7298 GCA_031420815.1 Sphingomonadales bacterium
CGCACATCCGCGCCGCTCGCATCGCGCTGGGGCATGATTATGGGCCGTCGATTACTGGCCAGCCGGACCGATACGCCGAGCGGAATCGATGGTGCCGACTGGACTGCGGAACGCGCATGGCTTCTGCTCCGGATGGGCGATTCGCTGGTTGCACGACAACTGGTGCAACAGGTCGATGCTGGACGCTATTCCAAGCGGCTTCTGGAAGTATCGATGGAGGCTTTCCTCGCCAATGGCGATCTGGCTGGCATGTGTCCGCTGACCGAACGCGGCGTAGCGCTTGTCGGCGACACCCGCTGGAAAATCTCGCGTTCGATTTGCGCGTCGCTTACCGGTGATCAAGGCAACGCAACCGCATTCCTCAATCAAGGCCGCAATCAGGGCTGGATGAAGGGCGTCGACTATCTCCTGACCGAAAAGGCGGTAGGGGCGGGGATCAATGGCAGACGTTCGGTCAAAATCGAGTGGGAAAACGTCACCGGTATCAACGCATGGCGGTTCGGCCTGTCCGCAGCCACCGGCATTGGTGCTCCTGATCGTTTATACGCAGAGGCAGGACGCCATATCGATGGGTGGCGCGCTCAATTGCCGATGTTCGGCGCAGCAACGCGCGTAAACACTGCGCCCGGCGCGGCCGCGCTCGGCGTCTTGTCGAACCGGGATATGGTAGATCTATATGGACAGGTGCTGGATGATGCAGACGCTGCCGATGCTGCGAGGCAGCGTGCCGAATATCTTGCATCAACCTACACTGCGGCGGGCGATGCCGCAAAACTTGGCGCGATGGCGAGCCTTTGGGAAGGTGCAAAAGCTGGCGCTGACTATCACGCTATGTTGGTGCTGACCGCACGCTCAGCAGCGTTGATAACGCCATCATCCGATCATTCGGGGTCGGCGGACCGGCTGGTTGCATCAATGATGACTGCCGGACTAGACCGCTCGGCAGCAGCGTGGGGTAATGTCGTCGGCGAAGGGTCGCTCGGATGGGCCCTGATAGCTGTTGGCGCACCCCGACGGAATGCGGTTGTGCAATATGGCCCGCTCGACGATTTTTATGGCGACGACAGCAGCGCCGACGGGCATAAATCTGCGATGCTGCTGGCCGGTTTGGCTGGTTTAGGCCGGATAGATGCGGAGGCGCAGGCGGATTTTGGCGGCGATCTGGAGATTAACATTACCCGCGAAAGCAACTGGACCCGCGCGATTTCTGCGGCAGCTGATCGTGGGGAAAGCGGGACGGTGGCGTTGTTGGCGTTGGCCGGGCTGCAGAGACCTGACTGGACCTCAATCCCGGCAAACCATTTATACCATATCGTTCGCTCACTGCGCCGGGTTGGCTTGGAAGCCGAAGCGCGCATGATTGCGGCAGAAGCGGTCACTTTCGGCTGAGCGCAGCTGATGTATCTGATGCGTCACGCGATTTGCCGGGGTCCGACGACGCCGGACTGATTGACCGCTTTCTCGAAATGATGGCGGCAGAACGGGGCGTTGCAGGCAATACTTTGTCGGCTTATCGCAGCGACCTTTTGGCGGCATCAAAAATATTGGGCGGCAAGCTTGCAGATGCGGACGCCAAGGGGTTGGCAGCGCTGGCCGCGCGCTGGGGTGCGCTGGCCAACAGTTCGGTCGCGCGCAAAGCGTCAGCCCTGCGGCGATTTTTCGGGTTTTTGCATGAAGAAGGGTTGCGTGACGACAACCCTTCAGCGGCAATACCAAAGCCTGTGCAGGCAAGGGGATTGCCCAAAATATTGGACAAGCACGAAGTCGAATTGCTGTTTGATGCCATAGAGGCCCAGCTGGCCCGACCGCATCCGTTAGCAAGAGATTACCGGCTCGCTGCGTTGGTCGAACTTCTCTACGGCTCGGGATTGCGGGCCTCCGAGCTTGTGGCAATACCCCGTACGTCGATCGTCGCAGACCGACCTTACATCATATTGACAGGCAAAGGATCAAAAGAACGACTGGTTCCGATTTCAAACCGCGCGCGGCATGCGGTTTTGGCTTGGCATGCTTTTGTACCGCGCGAAGCACGCTTCCTGTTTCCATCGCGCAACGGCCATATCAGCCGGATCCGGCTATTTCAGATCATTAAAGCGTTGGCGGTGGAGTCCGGGCTTGATCCCGCCAAAGTCAGTCCGCACGTACTTCGCCATGCATTTGCTACACATTTGTTGGCGGGTGGCGCTAACCTGCGCGCATTGCAGGCTATGTTGGGCCACGCCGATATTGCGACGACGCAAATTTACACGCACGTAGACAGTAGCCGATTGGTCGAGCTGGTGAACAAGCGCCATCCACTGGCAAAACTTCACTTGTCACGGTGAACATGTATCGTTGACCGGGGCAGCCCCACGTTCTAACCCGCAGTGCATGACTGTGTATCTTGATTTTGAAAAGCCTGTTGCCGCGCTGGAGGCGCGTATTATCGAGTTACAGGAGGCAGCGGACGAGAGCGAGGTCGATGTTGCCGCCGAAACCACCAAGCTGCGCGATAAGGCCGACAGGCAGTTGAAGGACACATATGCCAAGCTGACGGCATGGCAAAAAACTCAAGTCGCCCGCCACCCCGAACGCCCGCATTTCAAGCATTTCGTTGCCAGCGCCTTCGATGATTTCATGCCACTTGCCGGGGATCGTGCTTTTGCCGACGATCAGGCGATATTGGGCGGCTTTGCACGATTGGGCAACCGCAGTGTCATGTTGATCGGACATGAAAAAGGCGATGACACACAAAGCCGTTTACATCACAATTTTGGTATGGGTAAGCCCGAAGGCTATCGAAAAGCTATACGTCTAATGGAGCTTGCCGACCGTTTCGGTCTGCCGGTTGTGACCCTGGTCGACACGTCGGGTGCGTTTCCCGGTGTTCAAGCAGAGGAGCGCGGTCAGGCAGAGGCCATCGCTCGCTCGACCGAAAAATGCCTGTCGCTGGGTGTGCCGATGGTCGCATGCATCGTTGGTGAAGGTGGATCGGGTGGTGCCGTTGCCTTGGCTGCGGCAGACCGCGTGCTAATGTTCGAACATGCGGTGTATTCGGTCATTTCGCCGGAGGGCTGCGCCTCAATCCTTTGGCGCACCGGTGATAAGGCGGCTGATGCTGCGCAGGCGATGAAAATGACCGCCGACGATTTGAAGGGGCTGCGCGTTATCGACCGGATCGTAAAAGAGCCGATGGGTGGCGCGCACCGTGACCATGAGATGGCGGCGGCGGCATTGGCTAAAGCGATCGATGAAGAACTTGAGGCGCTGAGCGGTTTTTCTGCAAAGGAATTGCGACAACAACGGCGCGCGAAGTTTCTGGCAATGGGGGCCTAACCCGAGGCAAGCCTTCGCGTTGAATCAAGATTTTACGTCCCTCTGGCACAAATCATGCTAAACGTGGTTTAATTGCCAGAGGAGAGCATATCATGCGTCACAGCAAATCTTTATTGGTTCTGGGGGCTGCCACACTGGCCCTATCCATTGTTAACATCGCCGCTCCGGTCGAGGCCCAATCGAAGGCCAAATCTTCGGTACCGAAACCCTTTACCGCTGGCGAAAAGCAGGAAGGCGCTAAAAACCATCCGCAAATCCTGAACGAATTTGGCGGAGCGATGCAAAGCGCGCAAACTGACTATGTTGTTGGCGTTGGCAGGAACATCGCCGTGCAATCCGGCCTAGGCAATGCGCAGAGCGACTTTACCGTTACCTTGCTCAATTCCCCAGTGAACAACGCGTTCGCGATCCCCGGAGGCTATGTTTATATCACCCGGCAGCTGGTGGCGCTTTGCAACAGTGAAGCCGAGATGGCAGGCGTATTAGGTCATGAGGTCGGCCACACGGCGGCTCGTCACAGCAAAAAGCGTCAACAACGGGGCACCATTGCAAGCATCTTGGGTGCGGGCGGTGCCATATTGGGCTCTGTTTTGGGTGACAATGGCGGCTTGGCAGGCGTATTGGGAAGTGGCTTAAAGCAATATTCCGGTACCATTGCGCAACTCGTCACGCTGTCTTACTCGCGCAGCCAAGAAGAGGAGGCCGATGATCTTGGCATCCGCTATCTAAGCAAAGCGGGTTACGACCCAACTGCCTTGTCTTCCATGCTGACATCGCTGGCATTGCAAACAAGCATCGATGCCCGAATTTCCGGACAGAACAGCGGAGCCATTCCGGAATGGGCCAGCACACACCCCGACCCCGCCAAGCGCGTCGCTCGGGCGGCGACCAAGGCAAAGAGCTACCCGGCAAATACGGTCAGAAAAATCGATACGCATTTTGCTGCTGTCAACGGCATGTTGTACGGCGACGATCCCAAACAGGGTGTAATCGAAGGTCAACAGTTTCTTCATCCGGATATCCGCCTGAGATTTGCCGCACCAACCGGTTTCGGGATGCAAAATGGTACACAAGCGGTGACCATTAGCGGCAATGGTGGGCAGGCGATTTTCACGCAAGCCGCGTTCAGCGGAGATCGCGAAGCGTATGTTGCCGCTGCGCTGAAGTCTATTTCCGGCAATCAGCAAACGGTCACGCCGGGGCCGATAAACCGGACGACCGTCAACGGCATTCCTGCCTTCTATTCGACTTCGGTGGTCAACACACAACAAGGGCAACGCGAGCTGACTGTCTTCGCCTATGAATGGGCGGCGAATACGGCATATCATTTCATTACTGTTTCGGCGGCGAATGCCAATCCGTTCAACTCTATGTTTCAAAGCGTGTCGCGGTTGACCACAAGCGAGGCGGCGGCGATAAAACCGCGCAAGCTTCGGATAGTAACGGTCGCCCGGAACGATACGGTCGCTTCCGTTGCCGCGAGAATGGCCTACCCGTCATTCCAAACCGAGCGGTTTTTGGCGCTTAACGGGATGAATGGCAATGTTGCGCTGAAATCCGGCCAAAAAGTAAAAATTGTTACATATTAGGCATTGGCGAGAATGTCGCGCATGGATGCGGCGAATATAGAAAAAGGGTGATGGCCATTGGCCACCACCCTTTTTTTCACGGTACAGCTGGTACGACCCGCTGAACCGACGTCTTACAACACTTAGAGTGCGTTGTTGACGTCGTTGAACGTTGTGCTCAGGCTGGTGCCGAGGTTGCCCATGGCAACAATTGCAGCAACTGCGATGAGAGCGGCGATGAGGCCGTATTCAATTGCAGTTGCGCCATCTTCTTTGTTCATCAGTTTCGAAAAGAATTTCATGTTTGGTCTCCTGTTGCTTGTTCATACACCCACGAGGTTATCTAAATTAGTCAATAAACCTCGTCTGACTTAGTAATATAAAGAGTCCTACCAATTCGTTAATTGAGCACTCAATTTGTTACCTCGGTTACTTCATTAGATACCATCGCCCACATACCATTCGTCGAATCAGCAACATTTCTTACTGACGCAACAATCGCGATAACGATCAACGACACTATCAAACCGTACTCCACTGCCGTCGCACCTTGTTCACATCGGCGGATGCGTCGAATTAGATCCAACATTTTTTGGCTCCTCTTCATTACTTGGTTGCGAGCTCCCTTAATTTTCCACACAACCATTAACAAAACCTTGTCATCGTGGAAGAAAATGGAAAAAAATCCGACAATGCTGTTTGTGGTTGCGGCCGCATTAACCAACCAAGCTGGTGAAATACTGCTGCAAAAGCGACCTGAGGGGCGTCAGATGGCGGGCCTGTGGGAGTTTCCCGGCGGCAAGGTCGATGAAGGCGAAACGCCCGAATCAGCATTGGTGCGTGAGTTAAAGGAGGAGTTGGGGGTGGTTGTCGAGCCGTACGATTTGACGCCGTTTGCGTTCGCCAGCGAAGCGTTGGACAGTCGGCACCTGATTTTGCTGCTCTATGTTTGCACATGTTGGCAGGGGGAACCGAGAGCGTTGGAGAGCCCGGAAATACGCTGGCTAAAACCTGATGAAATGCATGTTTTGCCGATGCCGCCTGCCGATATACCGCTGGTCGCAGCGTTGCAAAAAGGTAAAATCTAGCGCGCAGGCTTTGACGGCGGCAGTATCGACGCAAGCGAAACCCTGCCGCTACCCCGTTTGGCAGGCTGTGGCTGGTCAACAGACGGACACCAGCCGCTCAGATGGATGTGGACAAAATGCTCATCCACCTTGCCATCGTTAGCACCTTTGGCTTGCCAAGCCTCGTCCAAGCGGGCGAATATGTCGCGCCCGAAATGTTGGCGTGTACCCGCCAGTGCATTGCCAACACCCATATCGCGGATATCCCCTACAAGCCGCCGCCAGTCGCCGTAGCGTACCACCGTCTTTTCGAGATCGGCGACCGGCAATGCAAATCCTGCGCGGGTCAAAAGATCGGCTGCGGTGCGGAGATCGATTTGCGGGTGAATATGTGGCGATGCCCTGTTTTGCTCGGCCAGAAGCATTGCGCTCTTCAGGGTGGCAAGCGTACCCGCGCCGAACATATGACCGAGGAACAGCCCGTCCGGCCGGAGGCTTTTTCGTATTTGTACCAGCGCGCCCGGCAGATCGTTGACGCTGTCCAGTGTGCCGGCGCAGATTACCAAATCAAAGCTTTCGGCAGCAAAAGGCAACCGATCTTCGTCGACCATCGTTGCCAGCGTCACGTTAGTTTTGCGACCGGTCAAAATCTCTTCAGCAAACGCCGACATCGGCCCCACGATCAGCACATCGACAAAACGGCGGCTAACGTCGGCCAGCCGGTCAGCCAAGTCGTCGGCAATTTGATGCCATAAGAATACATCATCGCGACGATTCTGTGCGCGATCACGCAGCGCACGCCGACGGTTGCGATCAAAAATTTCGGGAGGCTGGTCCAGCGGTGACATTTGCGCCTTGTGCCGGTGCAGGGTTTATCAGACAACCCAGATATGGCATCGCTCACCGAAATACTGCGCCCAGCGCTCGATTTTGTCCTGCCCGAACGCTGTCCCGCCTGCGGAGTGATTACTCCGGCAGGGGGTACTTTCTGCGGTTCATGTTGGCAGACGCTGCATTTTTTGGTGCCGCCGTGGTGCGCAAGTTGCGCGTTGCCTTTTGCTTATGAACAGGAAGAAGGAGCGCGTTGTGCCTCCTGTCTCGTTAAGCCGCCACGGCATGACGGGATCAGGGCGGTCGTTGCTTATGATGATGTGTCGCGGCAGGTTGCGCTCGGGTTGAAATATGGCGGCAAGATCGGTCTCGCCAAAATGATTGCGGCGCAAATGTTGCGGCACCTGCCTGACGACCGCGAAGGATTGATTGTCGCGCCGGTTCCGTTGCACTGGACACGATTATGGTCGCGTAGTTTCAACCAGTCGGCGTTGATCGCCGCCGAGCTTGCACGGCT